>JAAYZJ010000378.1 GCA_012514915.1 Lentisphaerota bacterium
GCCTGCAGTGAAGAAGGGGCCGGTACGTCAACCCGCCAGCTGTGACGGCCGTCATCGTGGCCGCGATCGGGGGCATCCCCGTTTCACTGACCGTCCGCTGCGCTCACTGAGGACGAGGACGATGATAGCCGAGTTTCCGAGGCACTTGCGGCATTCAAGCGGACGACACAGAGGTCGTCCCTCCATCCCTGATGACCACCGCTTTTAGGGGAACTGGAGGGTCGGGCGCTGTCCCGACCGGTCATTCGTAAAGTTTTGCACGTACCTCTTTCTGCCGTATATAATTAAAAACGACAGCGGCGCAAGTCAACGAATCAGGGATGCCCCCGCCGCGACCCGGGGCTCGAGCCGGGGCTTGCCCCGTCCATCGCCACGTGCTATTGTCTGAACGGCTTCGCTTTCAGTCCATGTGTGCGCGGCAAACAATCCCGTCCCCTATTCATAGAAATGGTCTTCTGCGATGAACGATTCCCCCCCCGTCGGTCGCTGGCATAACGAGAGCGCCTTCTGGCCGGCCGACCCGCTGTGCGGCGCCGAGATCCTGCAGCTCACGGGCGACCTCGCCATCGCGACGAACATCTACTGCGAAGATCCCGCTTGCTCGCCCGGCAACCGGATCGCCGTCTTCCGTTCCACCACGTGCGACGCCGCGGCCCCCGCTGAATTGTGGATCAGCGACATCGAGCGGTGGCGATCGATCCTGATCGACCGGGACGCCTCCTGGGTGGGCGCGGCGCCGCAGGCCTACGGCGACCGCTTCTTCTATCCCCGCTTTTTCGAGTCGCACTGGGAACTGCGCGAGGTTTGCTTCTCGACCCTGGCCCGGCGGACGGTCCGCGAGTTTGCACGGGAAACGCCCCGCTTCCATGCGCTGGGATCCGCCTCGCCCGATGGACGGTATCTCGTGACGGACGAGCGCGCGGCCGACGGGCGGCACGACATCTTCGTGCTGGACACCGTGGACGGCGGCCGCCAGACCATCGCCGGCGGCGCCGATTTCTTCAATCCCCACCCGCGCTTCGACCGCCAGACGGGAGACTGGGTGCTCGTGCAGCACAACCGGGGCTACCGGTTCGAGGATGGCATCATGCGGCGGGTCGACCCCGCCATCGGCGTGACGCTCGTACTGTGCCGCCGCGACGGCTCGGAGCAACGCACACTGCCGATCGCCCGCCCCTTCATTCCGCAGGGCGTCTCGGGACACGAAGCCTGGGTGCGGGGGCAACCGGCCTTCATCTACTCGACCGCGCCGATGGATCCGCCCTACGACGACGGCACCCGTTGCGGCAACCTGCTCCTCTACCGGCTGGGCGACGACCGCCCGAGCGTCGTCGCCGACGCGCCCGACCTCTACTTCGGACACGTCTCGACCTCGGCCTGCGGCCGCTACTGGTGCTGCGATGCCTGGAACTGGCCGCACGACGGCGAGGACTGCTGCCGCTGCGCGCCGCGGATCTACGTCGGCGACCTCGTCTCGAAGCGCTTCGCCGCCGTCTGCGACGTGGGCGGCGTCTGGCCCCGCTACGAGAACGGGCACGCGCATCCCTACCTCGGCGCCGACAACCGGCATGTGGTGTTCACCTCGACCCGCACCGGCATACCCCAGGTGTTCCGAGCCACCCTGCCCGATGGTTTTCTCCGGCAACTGGCCGGGTAGCGCCACCCGGTGGAAAGGGCCCTCTTCATGAACGGACTGCTTGGCAACAGCACCCTGATTTCAGAAGTCAACCTGCGGCTGATGCTGCAGAGCGTAAGGGTCATGCAGCCGACGTACCGCTCGGCGGTCGCCCGGCACACCGGTCTGAGCCGCGCGACGGTTACCGTGGGCGTGAACGCCTTGCTGGAACGGAATGTCCTGGAGGAGATCGACGCCGCCGCCCCCGCCCCCCGCCGGGCCAGCGGCGGGCGCCCCCCGCGCCTGCTGCGGGTCAACGCCCGGGCCAAGCAGGTGCTGGCCATCGACATCGAACCCGACTGCCTGCGGGTCGCGCTCACCGATATGCTCGCCCATCCGCTGGAGGTGCGCGAGTGTCCGATCGACCGCCGCGAGGGGAGCCGCCGGATCGTCCGCCGCCTCCTGGAGCTGGGCCAGTCCATCCTGAAGGCGCACGGCAATCCCGACCTGCTGGGCGTGGGGATCTGCCTGCCGGGGCTGATCGACCGCGAGAACGGCCTGGCCGTCAGCTCGACCAACATGCCACGCTGGCGCAATGTCCCGATCCGGCGGATGGTGGAGGAAGCCTTCGGCGCCCCGGTGCACATGGATCGCTCGATGAACCTGGCGGCGCTGCACGAATGGTGGCTGCATCCCGAGCTGGAGTCGTGCCGCGTGGTGCTGCTCTCCCTCCGCACGGGGATTGGGCTGAGTCTGATGGACCGCGGCCAGATCTACCGCGGCCGCCAGGATTCCTCCGGCGAGATCGGGCACACGGTCATCGACATCCACGGCCCTCCCTGCGAATGCGGCGGCCAGGGGTGCCTGGAATGCTTTGTCAGCACGCGCGCCGTGACGGCCCGCGGCCAGCGGCTCGTCGACCAGGAGCCCGGCGGCCGCCTGGCGCAGGCGGTCGTCGCCGATCCTCCGTTGCGGCCGCAGTTGATCTACCGCCTGGCCAAATCGGGCGACCCCGCCTGCGAGGCGCTGGTCCGCGACATTGCCCGCTACATCGGCATCGCCGCCTCCAACGCCATCAACCTGCTGGCCCCCGACCACCTGCTGATCGCCGGCTCGATCGACACGGCCGACACCATCATCCTCGACGA
>JAAYZJ010000379.1 GCA_012514915.1 Lentisphaerota bacterium
GCCGCCGCCGCTGCCGCCGGCGCGGTTGCCGACGAACGTTGAATCGTACGCCACGACGGGGGCCGTGCTGGCGCCGCCGTGAACCCCGCCGCCCGCACCGGCCGCGCGGTTCCAGCCCACCAGACAGCGGAACAGCGTCGGGGTGTAGTGGATGCCGCCGCCATCCGTGCCGGCCTCGTTGTTCGTGACCACGCAGTCGGTGAACGTGTTGCCGACGGCGATGCCGCCGCCACCGCTGGTGGCCGCCACATTGCCCACGATCAGGCAAGCGGAGGCATTGATGGTTCGGAAACCGCCGCAACTGCCGTCCGAGTGGTTGCCGACAATCGTGGTGTTCACGCAGTTGGCCGACTTCACCCCTCCAGCATTCAACTTGGCGACATTGTTGGAGATCACACAGCTGAACAACGCGGGCACCACGCCCGAAGCCGACAATCCGCCGCCGCTGGCGGCCTGGTTGGCGGTGATGAGACAGTTGGACAGGACGCCGGATCCGAGGAACCCACCGCCGCTGCCGGCAGTCGCCGTCCAGTCGTCGCTATCCGCCGTGGCGCCGCCCTCGAGACGGAAGCCGATCAGCCGCGCGTTGGAGCTCGTCATCCGCACGCAGCGGATCGCGTGGACGCCGAGCGGTATCTCGTTCGCAGGATCGTGCCAGGCACCGCGGATGACGGCCGGGTTCTGCAGCGTCCCCGAACGGCTGCGGACCGTCACCGCCTTGTCGATCAGGATGCGGCAGGCATTCTCAGCCAGATCGGTCTTGCCCGTCTCGCAGACGAATCCATCCTCGACCCAGATAGTCGCGCCGCTGGGCGCCGCCTGGATGGCCGCCTGAAGATCGACATAGGCCGCCTGGCCATCGTACGTTCCGCTGGCCGAGACATAGAGATCCGCCAGGGATGCCAAAGGAAGCGCGCCCAGCAGAAAAAGCTGGATGCACGTGAAGAATAGCTGGCTGGTTCTCGCGATCATGAAAAAACCTCTTGCTTGGCTGCAACAATATGATAGGACAAAGTCTGTGGCAGGTCAAATCATGACAAAGTCTGTGGCAGGTCAAATCATTGTTGAGGATGTGACCATTGCCGCGCCGGGGCGGGCCTGCTATGATTTCGTTCCTTTCTCGTGCCGGGCCGCCATCCTGTCGGCGGATTCGCCAGGGACCCCATGTTCGCGCAACTCCGTCATTCTTTTGCCGACACCTTCCGCCCCCGCGCGGGGGCGGCGCCGTTTTTCACCAGCATCATCGTCTGGGGAATCGGCGTCGGCTGCTTCGCCGCATCCTTGAACAACTTCCTGGTCGATATCCATGATTTGAACCAGGTCCAGCGGGGCATGCTCGAGTTCTTCAGGGAGCTTCCCGGGCTGCTGCTGGTCTTCCTGCTCGCCCTGCTGCACCGGACCAGCGACTGGCACATTCTCCGGATCGGCATGCTGATCTCGATGGCGGGCGTCATCGCCCTGTGCATCCCGGCCCACTTCGCCGTCGTCACGCTGCTGATCATGCTCTGGAGCACCGGCGAACACCTGACCATGCCGGTGCGCAGCGCGATCGCGATGCAGGTCGCGCACGATGGACGCGCCGGCGCGTCGCTGGGATACGTGAGCAGCGCCTACAACGCCGGGCATGTGCTCGGCAATTTGCTGGTCGCGGCCATCTTTCTGATCGGGATGCGCGTGTGCGGCGTGAACAGCCGGGCCGCCCTCTACAACGTCGTCTGGTGCCTGATCTTCCTGCTGATGGCCGTCAGCGTGGCCTGCACCTTTTCCCGCCATGCGCCCCATGTGGCGTCCCGGCGTCCGCGTCTGCTGTTGATGCGGAAATTCCGGCTCTTCTATGGGCTCGAGCTGTTCTACGGCGCCCGCAAGCAGATCTTCCTGACCTTCGCCCCCTTCGTGCTGATCCGGGAGTACGGCGTCGACACCAGCCACATGGCGTTGCTGATGGGAACCAGCGCCATCATCAACATGGTGGCCGGCCCGTGGATCGGCATCTTGACGGACCGCCTCGGCTACCGAACCATCATGGTGTACGACACGTTCGTGCTGGTGTTCGTCTGTCTACTCTACGGGTTCGCGGGCGACTGGTTCTCCCCGGCGGTCGCCTTCTGGGTCGTCTGCATCAACTACCTGCTCGACGCCGTGATCAGCACGACCTCGTTGGCCACCAATCTCTACGTGCGCGACCTCTCCAGCAGCCGCGACGAGGTGACCTCGACCCTGTCGACCGGCATCTCGATCAACCACTTCATCTCCGTGCTGATCGCGCCGCTCGGCGGCTGGGTCTGGATGCGGTGGGGCGTCGGCACCCTGTTCGGCATGTCGGCGCTGCTGTCGCTCGCCAACTCCTTCTGCGCGATGCGGATCCCCTTGCCGGCGCGCCACCGCAAGGCGTAGCAGATGGGTTCACGGCGGATCAGCGCCCACTCCATCCAGCGCGTGTTCGATGTGCCATGCATGACGACACCCAGCGTATCCATCAGCCCTGCCCCCCGACGGCACGGGTCGGCGGCGCGCCGAGTGTCGCCTCCAGCCAGTCGCACACGTCCGTCTCGTGCTCCAGGTTGAGAATCCGCGCGATCAACTGATCGCTTTCACGGGCGGCGACCGCACCGTACATGGACGCGCAGTCCCGGAATTTTGTTGACGATCCAGACGGCAGGTTGCGCGCTTTTTTCGAGGTGTTGACTGCGCGCGGCTCCGCGGTCGGGTGACGCGCCGCCGTTTCGCCTCACGACTCCGTACCCAAACTGGATTTGACCGCCGCAGGCGGCGGGAGAGAAAGCGCGCGCGGGCGCGCGCAGTCAACATAACGGCTTACTGATGCGCCTGGCGTCGCGCGCCCGCGCGAATGGTGCGCGTATGGCAGCCGTTAAGCCGTGAATCTTTTTGCGCACGCCTGCGTGCGCTTTCCATCGCGGAGCCTGCTCCGCTCGGGTAACGAGGCGAGTCGCTACGCCCCCGTCCGTTCGAACGCGGCGTAGGCCTGCAGCAGATCGTCGTACACCTGCCGGAATTCCGGCCGGGGCGGCACGACGCGCTGGCTCTGGCAGAAGCGCCCGTAGAGTTCCTCGAACGCCATGCCGCCGACGGCCTGGGCAGCCCGCAGGGCCGCACCGAGCGCCGCCGAATCGGCCACGGCGATGGTCTCGACCGGCGCCTGGAAGACATCGGCCAGAATCTGCACGAGCGCCGCACTGCGCGAGGCGCCGCCGGTGACGCGGATGCGACGGAAAGCCTCGCCCTGCCAGGCTGAATGCAGGCGCATACTCAACGCCTGCGACTCCAGCAGGGCGCGGACACGCTCGGCCGGAGTCGCCGTCTCGAATGTGGTCCGTACCCGCGGCTGCAGCACCAACGGCGTGCTTTCGGGGACAAAATACGGCAGCATGAGCTTGCCCCCGTTGCCGGGAGGCGTCTGCCGGCAGGCCTCCACATCGAAGAACTGCCAGTCGGCCCCGATCTGCTCCCGGACCTGTTCGCGGGCCAGCGAGCCGTTGCTGAAGCAGATCAGACTCATGAAACCACCGGCAGGATTGCCGAACACATGGCCGCAGCCGGCGGGGTCGGTCCGGATGTCGCGCATGGCGGCGAACAGCGTGTCGCTCGTGCCGAGGCTGACGACCACCGTGCCCGGCGTCCCGCCCCCGACCCCAATTAAGCTGTTGGGATTGTCGCCCGACCAGAGGACTACGGGGATTCCGGGGCGCAAGCCGAAGCGGCTCCAGTAGGCAGCCAGGTGACCCGCGACTTGGTGCGAGGGGACGCAGGGTGGCAGCCGGTCGAGGAGGCCCGGCGCCGTGAAGGCCGCGATGGCGGGATCCCAGGCCAGCGTTTTCAGATTGAGCAGGTTCATCCCGGCGCCGTCACCGTAGTCGATCGGCGCGCGAGAACCGGTCAGCAGCGAACAGAGAAACGAACTGACCAGATGGATCGTGGCGGTGCGGGCGTAGGCCTCGGGCTGCTCCCGCGCGAAGGTCCGGATCTGCGGGCCGGTGAAGCGCTCGATCGCCGGACTGCCCGTGTCGGTCTGGAGGCGGGCGCCGAAAGCCGCCTGCAATTCCATGCAGGCAGGGGTTGTCGAGCGATCCATCCAGATGGGCGACGTCGGGCGGCTCAGTGCCCCCGCCAGGTGAGGGACGAGCTCCCCGTGCGACCCGAGGCCGGCGAGGAGCTCCGCGAACGACGCGCCGCAGTAGACCGAACCATGCTGCTGCCCCGACCCCGACACGCCGGCGACCTGGTCGAGCGGCACCCCCGCCGCGGCGAGCCGCTGCAGGGCGAGCTCGACCCCCTCGACCCACATGCGCGGATCGGCGTGCCGGACGCGGGGATCGTCATGGGGCAGGAAGCCGTGCGGCGAACGGTATGCCGGCAGGTCGGCGCCGAAATGGACGCCCGCCGTGCCCGCGACGACACCGCGGCCCGCATCGATCGCGAGCGCCTTGACGCCCTGGGTGCTGACATCGATTCCGAGAAACAACGGGGTTGAAGGATGGTGCGTCATGACGAATCCCGATGGGTCGACAAAACATCCCCTCCGCGCAAGCGGTTTCGGCTTGGCGGAGCAGCGTATTTTTTGAACACCCCGAAGATACCCGGAGCCAGCATGTCGTTGCCGTTGCAGACCATCAGCGTGTCGCCCCCCGCCGCGAGAATCGCCTGCAGTTCCCGTTCGAGGGTGGCGGCATCCTTGACCCAGAGGCTCTTGAAGTCGGGATGCCGGTGTTTGACGTGCGCCACCATGGCGTTGTAGTAGTCGACCAGGCGTTCCAGGTAGAACCGGTCACGCTGCTCGCGGGTATCGGGCAGGCCGCGAGCCTCGATCTGCCGGCGATAGGCCGATAGACAGGCGTCACAATAGCATCCTTTGAAGTTCGAGTAGCCGATGTAGTCGAAATAGACGCCCTGAACGCCCGGCAACCGGTCGCAGATCGAAAACGTGCCGCAGTAGGGCGTCATCCCGTAGCGGCGCGCCAGCGCGAGCTGGTTCGTGTTGCCGACGCGGATGTCGGTCACGCCGATTTCGCTGAAGCGCCGGGCCGTCCCATCGTCGTGCAGCGTGCCCCAGCAGAACACGCGCCGGAAATGGGTCGGCGAGCAACACCGGCTAGAGCGAACCCGCCGGTAGGGACGCCTCTCCGAGGCGTCCGCCGGCGTCCCCGGCTCCGCCTCCGACGCCAGCCCGCCGCCGGCAGCCAGCAGCACGCCCAGCACCAGGGCACCCATGTCACCTGTTCGTACGATTCTCGACATCATTTTCGCTCACAGCCCCTTGAAGGCGCCGGCCAGCCGCATCAGCGGACTCTGGCGCATCTGGATGGCGCGGGCGGGGCAGACCTCGTGACAGCAGCAGCAGCCGATGCAACGCGGCCCGTCCACAAGGGGCCTGTCACCGCCGTCGAGCCGCAGTGCCTGCATGGGACAGGCCTGGACGCAGCGCCCGCAACGGATGCAGTTGTCGTTGAACCGCGGCCGTACCCAGACATGCGGCGAAACCAGCTTGACCAGAAAGCCGGGCAGGTAGCGGGTCGGCGACGGCGGCGGCAGCCGGAAGGGCGGCAGGTCGAGATTTTCCGGCGGCACGCCGACCAGGCGGATCTGCCCATCGGCCCCGGCGGCCAGATCGTCGATCAGGTACGGCACGCGCGCAACGGGGATCTTCAGCGCCTGGCAGAGGGCCAGATCGAGCGCGACCGGGTTCGCCGAGGCGGCGAGGAAACCGAGCTCAACCGGCGTGCCGTTGGAGGGGCCCTCCCCTTCCATGCCGACCACACCGTCGGCAATCGTGAGGATCGGCGGCAGGGTGTCGAGGAGGGTGCGCACGTAGCGCCCGAAATCGCGCGGGTGGGCGTTCTCCTTGTGCCGCTGCGCCTTCTGGTAGCCGGGGAGCGTGCCGTACAGGTTCTTGACGGCCGCGGTCAGCGTGGTCAGGCCGTGCGTCTTGATCTTCGGCAGGTTGACGATCAGTTGCGCCTCGAGCGCATCGACCGCCACGTTGAACTCCCGGCCTCCCTGCACGATGCGCCGC
>JAAYZJ010000380.1 GCA_012514915.1 Lentisphaerota bacterium
GCGATGAGGGCGCATCGAGAGGTGGGCAAAACGTGAAAGGCTTGGTTCTTCGCTGACGACGGGGCTAAAGCCCCTGCCTCACTTCCGCCTGAAGGCGGAACTCCGACGCGTGGATAGCGGGCGCACTTGCTGGGTCGGAGTACCGGCTTTAGCCGGAAGCCAGCGAGGGCCTTCAGGCCCGGGTACGGTGGGATGGGGCCGGTACACGGGGCTAAAGCCCCTGCCTCGCTTCCGCGGCTGAAGGCGGGACTCCGACGCATGGATAGCGGGCACATCCGCTGGCACTCCCCTGACGACCTTGGCGGCTAGGCCATGGTCCCCATGCAGCGGGCTCCATGCACCCGCGAAGCAGGACATCCTGCGCATCCACTATTGTGGATCGCCCCCCGGGCGTCGCCCGTCGTGAAAGGGAGATCGACAGCGGACGGAAAACCTGTCATGCTTTTCCATTGCTTTTTTTTCCTGCTCCCGCAGACATACATCCATGCTGACTGTCCTGGCCACCCCGATCGGCAATCTTGGCGACCTGACGCCTCGCGCCCGCGAGGCGCTGGGCGCTGCGGCGTTGATCGCCTGCGAGGACACGCGCCGCACCTGGGCGCTGCTGAGCGCCAACGGCATCGCCCGTCCGCGGATGCTCTCCTACCGGGAGGGCCGCGAGGAATCGGCCGGCGCGCAGGTGATCGCCGCGCTGCGGGCCGGTTTCGGGGTGGTCCTCTGTTCGGACGGCGGCTATCCGGGGATCAGCGATCCGGGGTACCGGCTGGTGCGGCGGGTGATCGAGGAAGGTCTGCCGTTCGATGTGCTGCCCGGTCCCTGCGCGGTCGATCTGGCGCTGCTCCACTCGGGCCTGCCGACATCCAGCTACACGTTCAAGGGGTTTCCGCCCCGCAAGCCGGGGGCGCTGCGCCGCTTTTTCGAAGAGGAGCAGGCGGCTGCGCACACCCTGATCGTCTACGAATCTCCCTTCCGCGTGGGCGCGTCGCTGGCGGCGGCCCGCGAGGTGCTTGGCGACCGGCAGGCGGCCGTCTGCATCGAGCTGACCAAGCATCACCAGCGGATTTCGCGCGGCTGGCTGAGCGAACTGGCGGCGCAGTACCGTGAGGCAGCGATCAAGGGCGAGGTCACCCTGGTCATTGCCGGCAATCATCCCAAATTGACGCGCTCCGCCGACCGGGACTCCTCCTCCTGAAGCGGGCTGGACAGCCGTTGAAGGGCGACGCAATGGAATGGCGTGTGCGCGGTGACCTCCTGACGATCCGCGGGGATTTTCGCATCTTTGTGCCCGATTGCCGCTGTGCTATACTTTTGTCATGCCAACTGATCACCCAGCAAGTGACCATGCATCAGACGCCGTCGGCGTGCGACGCCTGAGGCCGCTTGTCTTCGGCGGTGTGGTACTCGCCCTGCTCCTGGCGCTGTCGGGGGGTGTGGTCTGGTTCTACCGGCTGGAATACCGCCATTTGCGGCAGCAGGCCGTCGGCCAAATTCTGACGATCGGCCAGTCGAAGGCCCGTGAGCTTACCCATTTCCTGGAGCAGCATATCGAGGATGGCGAGTTGCTGATGGAGGATCCTTTTCTGCCCGGCGCGTTGCGGGCCTTCATGACCGAGGGGGATCGCACGGAGACCCGCGCGGCGCTCGCCCAGATGCTGCGCCGCCATGTCGGCAGACGCTACCAGAATGCCTTGGTCCTCGATCCGGCCGGTCGGCCGGTGTTCAGTTTCACGCCTCGCACGCCGGCCGTCGATGCCGGCATTCCCCCCCTGCTGCGGCAGGCTTTCGCCGCGCAGCGTCCCCTCTTGACTGATCTGCATGTCGATGGCCAGGGCGGGAATCCCCACTACGGGCTGCTGGTGCCCTTCCTGGCCTCGGATCGGACGGATGCTGCTCCACTCGCCGCCGTGGTGCTGATCCGGTCGGCCGACGCGGTCATCCATCCCCTGCTCAGGAGCTGGCCGGTGCCCACGCTGACGGCCGAGACCACGCTGTCGCGGCGCGATGGCCAGGAGGTGCTGTTTCTGGGGCCGGTGCGCCACCGGGTCGACGCGGCCTTCAAGCTGCGCCTCCCGCTCGCCCGGGACCGGCTGCCCGAGGGGCGGGCGGCCCGAGGGTATCAAGGCGTTGTGGAGGGCATCGACTACCGCGAACGGGAGGTGCTGGCCTACGTGACGCAGGTGCCCCACACCCCCTGGCTGCTGGTGGCCAAGCAGGACCGCGACGAGCTGTTCGCCGATTGGCGGCAGCGCAGCCGAATGATCCTGGTCGGTTTCTGGTCGCTGGCGCTGGGCATCATCGGGCTGGCGGCGATGGTCTGGCAGCGGGCCGACCGCGTGCATGGACGCCGGATCCACGAGCAGGAGTCGCGTCTGCAAAGCTTGTCGGTGGAGAAGAGCCTGATTCTCGATTCCATCGGCGACGCCGTCATCGCCGTGCAGGCCGACGGCTCGATCCGCTACATGAACCGGACCGCGGCCGAGCTGACGGGCTGGCCGGAGACGGAGGCCGAGGGGCGGCCGCTGACGGAGGTCTTCCGCATCATCAACGCCGAGACGCGCCTACCGGCGGAGAATCCGGTCGACAAGGTCATGCGGCTGGGGGTCGTCGTCGGGCTGGCGAACCACACGGTGCTCGTCGCGCGGGACGGAACGGAGCGCCCGATTACCGATTCGGCCGCGCCGATCCGCAATGCGAAGGGGGGCGTCGACGGGGTGGTGCTGGTTTTCCGCGACCAGAGCATCGAGCACGATTACCGCACGCTGTTCCAGCGCATGCTCAACGGCTTCGCCGTCCACGAGCTGATCTACGATACGGCGGGACGCCCGGTCGACTACCGCTTCCTCAGTGTGAATCCCGCCTTTGAAAGATTGACGGGGCTGCAAGCCGAGAAGGTGGTTGGCCGGTCCATCATGACCGTCCTGCCCCAGACCGAGCCGGAGTGGATCGACAGCTACGCGAAAGTCGTCCAGACCAGCCAACCCCTCGTCATGGAGCGCTACTCCCGCGAATTGGACCGTCATTTTCTTGTCACCGCGTTCCAGACGGGCCCCCGGCATTTCGCGACGATTTTCCACGATGTCACCGACCGCAAACGGATGGAACGGGAGCTGATCGCGAGCGAGCGGAAGTTCCGCTCGCTCACGGACGATGTGCTCGACAACACCGAGGCGGCCGTCTGCGTGTTGGACGCGTCGTGCCGGGTCGTCTGGTTGAACCGGGCGATGGAGCGCTATTTCGGCCTCGACCGGGACCGTGCGATCGGCCAGGACAATCGCCTGCTGATCGCCGGACACACCGCCAAGGCCGTGGAGGATCCCGAGGCCTTTGCGCGCCGGTTGCTGGCGTCCTACGCCGACAATACGAGTGCGGAGATGTTCGAATGCCATGTGTTGCCGCACGGCGACCGGGCCGACCGCTGGCTGCAGCATTGGAGCCAGCCCATCGAGGCCGGCATCTATGCCGGCGGACGGATCGAGCACTACTACGATATCTCGGAGCGCAAGCGCAGCGAGCTCGAGCTGCGGCGGCTGCTGCTGGCGATCGAGCAAAGCGGGGACTCCGTCATGGTGCTCGATGCCGACCGGACGATCCGCTATGTGAATCAGGCGTTCGAGCAGACCACGGGGTTCACCCGCGGCGAGGTGGTCGGCCGCCCGATCGACGGATTCGCGGCGAGTCTCCTGGCCGACGACCGCAACGGGGAGATCTGGCGGCGGGCCGCGCAGGGCAAGCGCTTCCGCTTGCGTATGCACAACCGGCGCAAGGATGGAACCGACCTGGCCGAGGATGTGTCGATCGCGCCTGTGTTCGACAAGGACGGCCGTCTGGTCAACTATGTGTTCGTCAGCCACGACGAGACCGCCCAGCTCCGCATGGAGGAGGAGTTGCAGCAGGCGCAGCGGCTGGAATCGACCGCCCTGCTGGCCGGCGGCATCGCGCACGACTTCAACAACATGCTCGGCGTGATCCTGGGCAACGCGGAACTCGCGCTGGAAACCATCGAACGGGAGAACCCGGCCTACGGATGCCTGCAGGCCATCCAGAAGGCGGGCAACCTCTCCGTGGCGATCACGCAGCAATTGCTGACCTTCGCCAGCCGGCAGATCGTCAAGCCGCGCGAGCTGGAGCTCGACGTGGTCGTCAAGGACCAACTGAAGATGCTGCGGCATCTCCTCGGCGAGCGCAGCCGGCTCGTGTGGCGTCCGGCGGGCTCGCACGACTGGCTGGTCAAGGTCGATCCGAACCAGATCATGCAGATCCTGACGAACCTCTGCCTCAACGCCCGTGACGCCATGCCCGACGGCGGGACCCTGACGATCGCGACCGGCCGCGTCCAGGTGCCCGGCCGTTCGGATGACGGCGAGACGGCCCGCGCGGCGGACGATTATGTGACGCTCAAGGTCAGCGACACGGGGGCAGGCATGGACACCGGGACGCAGGCGCGCATGTTCGAGCCGTTCTTCACCACCAAGACGCGCGGCCGGGGCAGCGGGCTCGGGCTGGCGACCGTCCACGGCATCGTGCAGCAGAACGGGGGCTTCATCCGGGTGCGGAGCCGGATCGGGGCGGGGACGGAGTTGACGATCCACCTGCCCGCCATTCGCCGCGCGGTTCCCGCCGCCGATCCGCCCGGACGCGCCGCTGAGCCGGATCAGCAGCCTGGACGCGGCCGGACAGTGCTGGTCGTCGAGGATGAAGTCGCCATTCTCAAGGTGTGCCGGGCCATGCTCGAACGGCTCGGCTTCCGCGTGCTGCCGGCGGCCACGCAGCAGGCGGCCTGCCGGCTCGCCGACCGCCACGGCGCCTCGATCGACCTCCTGCTGACGGACGTCATGATGCCGGGGATGAACGGGATCGAGCTGGCCCGTCACCTTCGCCAGTCCCATCCCGCGCTCAAAGTCCTGTTCATGTCGGGCTACACGGATGATGTCGTCGCCCGGCAGGACATCATGGAGGCGGGCGTCTGCTTCCTGCAGAAACCGTTTACCTCCGAGTCGCTCGCCGCCAGCGTACAGGCCGCCCTGCAAGGGCGTGCCGGTGCCATCCTCCCGCGATCATCTCCCGTCTGAGAGCTTCAACCATGGACCGTTTTCAACCCCCGACCCTTGCGGATCGCGAACGCTTTCTGGCTGCGGCGGCTGTGCTGTCGCGCGAGAGTTGCGAGTGCAGCTTCGCCAATATCTTCGCCTGGCGCGAGGTCTATCAAACCGGCTTCACAAGCGTTCACGGCCGCCTGATCGTGCTGGGGCGGGCGGTCAACGTCCTGTTGTTTCCGCTGGGAGCGTGGCTCGATCCCGTGGAGCTGGAGGAGGTGCGGCTGGCGCTGTCGTGTGCAACGGGGCGCCGCCTGTCGTGGGGCGATGTGCCTCCCGATTACCTGGACGCTCATCACGGTCGGCTTGCCGAACGCTACCGGATTTCGAGCGACGAGGGCGATGCCGACTATCTCTACCGGACCGCGGAGCTGGCCGCTGTGGCGGGGCACCGCCACCAGAACACACGACGGCTGTTGCGGCAGTTCGAGGCCGCCTATCCCGACGCCCGCCTGCTGCCGCTGACGGCGGCACATGCCGACGACGTGCTGGAGCTGGCCGCACAGGTTCACGGCGAGCAGGGGCACGCGGAACCCACGCCCGAGGATCTGGCGCTGAAGACGGCCCTCGAGCACTTCGATGGGTTGCATCTGGACGGGGCGCGGCTGGTGGACGGTACGGGCCGCCTGCTCGGCTTCTCGATCTTCAGCCTTCCGCTCCCCACGATGGCCGATGTCCATTTCGAAAAGGCCCTGCGCCAGATCGACGGCGCGGCCCAGGCCGTACGGGTCGGCGTCGCCCGGACGCTGGCCGGCCGCGTAAACTGGATCAATCTGGAGCAGGATCTGGGGTTGCCGGGCCTGCGCCGCTCCAAGCAGTCGTACGCCCCGGACCATCTCGTCCGGCGCTTCCGGCTCGATCCGGTCGAGGAGGCTTCGTCATGATGCCGTCCTATCGCGAGTTGCGGCGCTTTCACGTCGAGGCCCAGTTCGGCACGTTCATCGACGAGATCGTCGACGCCCCGGGAGACGCGGGCGTGCTGATTTTTTCGCACCGCGAAGCCGAACCGATGTGGAACACCCTGTTCGTCGACGACCCCGCGGCCGCGCAGGCCGTCTGGCCGGTGATCGCCCGCTGCTTTGCCGAACGCGGCCGCCGACCGGTGTGGTATCTGGCGGACGGATTGAACATGCTGAATCGCCCCTCGCGCCCCTTGACGGGCAGCGCCTGGATGGTCCGGCCGCGGGGTGGGGCTACCGCGCGAACGCCCGGACGTCGGCTGGTGCCGCAACGCGTGGCCTCCGCGGCGGACGCCGCGCGGTTCAATCAACGCTATGTCGAGATTTTCTGGCACGGCCAGCCGCCGGACAACGTGGCGCTACCGATTTCCGACGCCGCGCCGACGGCGCCCGGCGGCGCCCGGCACGAAACCCTGCACTGGATTCTGGCCGATGCCGGCGAGCCCGTGGCAATCCTGACGACGATTCGCCGCGGCCCCCTGTGCGGGGTGTACAACGTCGGCACGCGGCCCGGGTTCACGGGCAAGGGCTACGCCTCGCAGGCCATCCTGGGCGCGCTCGACGAATTGGAGGCGCGGGGATGCGAGCAGTCGTTTCTGCTCACCGAGGACGAATCCTTGCCACCGTTCTATGAACGACTCGGCTATCGGACGGTGACGACCGGCTGGTTCTACGTCGACGGGGAAGGATAGTTGCTGCGTGATGCTACAGTCGGTTGCCGAATCATTATTACCCGTGTTGCTGATGATCGTGCTGGGCGCCTGCCTGCGGCAGTGTCGCTTTCTGCCGGAAGTCTGCTTCCAAGGGCTCAACAAGCTTGCCTTTTGGGTGGGACTCCCGTGCATGTTGTTCCTCGAGATTTCCGGCGCCCGCGTCGAGGGGGGGGCGGCGCTGCGCATCGCGGCGACACTTCTGCTCGTCTCGCTCGCGGCCGGCGTTCTGGGCTGGGGCGTGGCACTGGCGTTGAAACTGCCGACGCCCTCGCTCCGGGTCTTCGTGCAGGGCGCCTTCCGCGGCAACCTGGCCTACGTGGGGATACCCGTCGTCTACTATGCGCTGAGCGCGTCACCCGATGCCCGGGCCGTCGCGGTGCTGGCGCTGGCGCCGACGATCCCCGTGTTCAATGTCGCCTGTGTCCTGCTGCTGCTCCAGCCGGGGCAGGGCAGCCGCCTCCGCCGCGCGGCGCGCGCCCTGGCGGAGATCGCCCGCAATCCGCTGATCCTCGCCTGCGTGCTGGGCATGCTGGCGTTGTGGCAGGGATGGATGCTCCCGCCGCCGCTGCGGCGTACCGTCGAGGGTGTGGGACGCCTCGGTCTCCCGGCGGCGCTGCTGGCTCTGGGAGCCTCGCTATCCCTGCGCCATGTGCAGGGCAAGAAACTGCCCGTTTTTTTCTCCGCGCTGATCAAGGTCGCCGTGGCGCCTGTGATCGGCTATACTATCGGCCGTGCGTTGGGGCTGACGGGCGTCAACCTGCTGATCACCATGCTCTACGCGGCAACACCGACGGCGGTGGCCTCCTACGTCATGGCCGACCAAATGGGCGCGGACCGGGAGTTGGCCGCCGCGATCATCGTCGTCAGCACGCTGCTCGCCTTTCCCGCCCTGGCGCTGGTTCTGCTGCTGACCCATTGACCATGAGGAGATGACCATGACTTTTCACGAACTGATCGCCATCCGCCGCTCGGTGCGGCTCTATGCGGATCAACCCGTCGCGCGCGACGATTTGCTCGCGATTCTCGAGGCCGGCCGCCTGGCGCCCTCGGCCTGCAACAACCAGCCGCTGCGGTTCGTCGTGGTCGCCGACGGCGCCGAACGCGAGTCCCTCGCACCCGCCTATCCGCGCGACTGGTTCCGCTCGGCGCCGGTCATCCTCGTCGTCTGCGGCGATCACCGGCAGTCCTGGCACCGCGCCGACGGCAAGGACCATGTCGATATCGACGCCGCGATCGCGGCCGACCACATGACGCTGGCGGCCGCCGAGCGCGGCCTCGGCACCTGCTGGATCTGCGCCTTCGACGTCGACAAGGTCAAGCAGGTGCTGGGCCTGGCCGACGGCATCGAGCCGATTGTCCTGCTGCCGGTGGGCCATCCCGTCGAACCGTTGACGGCCGCGGCGCATCAATCGCGTCGCAAGCCCTTCGACACGCTGGTGCAGTGGGGCATCAAGGGGCACGCATGATTTCCCCGCGCCACGCGGCGGCGCGCCGTTCACGCAAGTCGTTTGTCGCCTTCACCGTGACCCGCGCGGAGCAGGGACAGCCCCTGCAGATGTTCCTGGCCGAGCGGCTCAAGGAATCCAAGCGGCAGGCCAAGGACCGGATCGATGCCCGGGCTGTCTTCGTGAACCGGCAATGCATCTGGATGGCGCGCCACGTCCTGCAGGGCGGCGACGCCGTCGAGGTCCAGATGGAGGCCGCGGCGCCGGACCGGCCGCGGGTTCTCCGCGTGCTGGCCGAATCGGAGCACTACCTGTTTGTCGACAAGCCCTACGGCATGCTGACCATCGGGCCTGGCAGCCTCGAAACCCTGCTGCGCGAGCAGCTCAAGCAGCCCGCGCTGCGTTGCGTCCACCGGCTCGACCGCGACACCTCCGGCTGCCTGCTGGTCGCGCGCACCGCCACCGCCTTTGAACGGGCCGTGGCGGTCTTCAAGACCCGGCGTGTGAAAAAGCTCTACGACGTCCTGGTTGTCGGGCGGCTGGTGCAGCCGGTCTCCACAATCGACACGCCGCTCGATGGCCAGCCGGCCCGCACGCATGTGCGCCGCCTGACCGCCAACGAGGACGTCACCTTCGCGCGCGTGCGGATCGAAACCGGACGGACGCACCAGATCCGCCTCCATCTCGCTTCGGTCCGCCATCCGGTCGTCGGCGATCGGCTGCACGGGCTGAAGCTGACGCGCGACCCGCGCCTGATGCGCGTGCCGCGGCAGATGCTGCACGCCACGGAGCTCGAATTGGACGACCCCATGGGCTCCGGCCGGCTCCATGCCCACAGCCCCCTGCCGGCCGACTTCCGGCGCTGCCTGCAGATGTTCGGCCTGGGGAAGTAGCGGCGCGATTTCCTTTTCAGAAGCGCGACTCACGCAGCGGGAGATTCCGGTCCCCGTGACCTCGTCCGCGACGTTCAGTCGTTCTCGGTCACCCTCTACGCGGCCTTCCCGGCGCAAACCAACCGAACAGCCGCGCCGCCTATGCCGCAATTTCTTTGACCTCGCTATCTAAATCGCTGGTAGTCAATGGGCTGCATGGTTTCGGAGGCAGAGGGCGGTTTTTCATGGTTTTCGTCTCCCTCCGAAACGCCTAGGGCAGGTAGACCAGCACGGGGACGGGGCGAAGGCGTCCTCGCCTAACCGCAGTGATGGAATGATGGAGCGCGCACACTTTATCGCAACATGTTGTTGCCTACACCTTGTCCACACACCTTGCCTTCCATGCTTCGTCGCAAGCAGAAGAGAGGCGGATGGCGGGTCCATATACATATTATCTTTTGCCAGAGTACCGCCTTCAGGCGGAAGTGGTTCAGGGGCTTCAGCCCCGTTCTCATGGGTTTTCGTTAAGAAACACGTATCTGACGGGCCTGAAGGCCCTTGTTGGCTTCCGGCTGAAGCCGGTACTCCGACGCGACTGTCCACGGATGGGCAACGCTGGCGTTCGTTCAGGAGTCACAAACGCCTTTCGGCTGTTGGTACGTTTAGGACCATAAAAGTGGGCGACCAGGTCTGCCTAGGCATCGGCACGTCACAAACGCCTTTCGGCTGTTGATCCGATCAGGACATGCGCGCGCCGTGATCCTGGTCCACAACCAC
>JAAYZJ010000381.1 GCA_012514915.1 Lentisphaerota bacterium
CTGATCGTCACGCCGGAGATCACCTATCTGCCGGCGGGGATGGGCAACCTCGCGCAGACGACCAACGCCAAGGCGGGGGGGCTGGCCGACGTCTCGGCCTCGCTGGTCTCGGCCCTGTTCGAGCTGGGCGCCGACGTGCATGTCGCCCTGCCGCACTACCGCCGCATGTTCCACATGGATGTGGGCCGGCTGATCAGCAACGAGCTGCGCGTCTACAAAAGCCGTCTGAGCGACTCGCGCATCCACCTGGCCGAGGACCGCTGCTTCTACTACCGCGACGCCGTCTACAGCAACTACGACAACGAGAACCCGCGGCTGGCCTTCGCCTTCCAGCGCGAGATCATCAACCACATTATCCCGACGGTCAATCCCGACCTGATCCACTGCAACGACTGGATGACGGGCCTGATCCCCGCGGCGGCCCGGCGCCTCGGCATTCCCAGCCTCTTCACCGTGCACAACATCCACACGCATGATGTGACGCTGGCCCAGATCGAGGATGCCGGCATCGATGCGGCCGAGTTCTGGAAGTCCCTCTATTTCCGCCGCATGCCGCTTAACTACGAGGAAACCCGCGGCGCCAACCCCGTCGACCTCCAGGCCAGCGGCGTCTTCGCGGCGCACTTCATCAACACGGTGAGTCCGACGTTCCTGGAGGAGATCGTCCGCGGCGACCATTCCTTCGTGCCGAAGCCGCTCCGCAGCGAGATCATCGGCAAGCGGCTGGCCGGCTGCGCCGAGGGGATTCTCAACGCGCCCGATTTCTCGTACGACCCCGAAACCGACGAGGCGCTGACGGTCCGCTACACGGCGGTCGATGCCGACCGCGCCAAGACGGACAACAAGCTCGCCTTCCAGCTCAAGGTCGGGTTGGCGCAGAACCCGCGGGCGCCCCTCTTCTACTGGCCGTCGCGGCTCGACCCCGTCCAGAAGGGGCCGGAACTGCTCACCAACATCCTCTACCAGACCCTGGAGAAGTACCGGCGGGAGAACCTGCAGATCGTGGTCGTGGCCAATGGGTCGCACCAGCGCCATTTCCACGACATCCTCCGCCGGCACGACCTCTACGGGCGGCTGTCGGTCTGCGATTTCGACGAGCGGTTGTCGCGGCAGGCCTATGCCGCCTCCGATTTCACGCTGATGCCGTCGCGCTTCGAGCCCTGCGGCCTGCCCCAGATGATCGGGGCCATCTACGGGTCGCTGCCCATCGTCCACGACACCGGCGGCCTGCACGACACGGTCGCCCCGCTCGACGCCGCCGGCGACCAGGGGAACGGGTTCGTCTTCCGCAATTACAACAGCGCCGGCCTGTCCTGGGCGATCGACGAGGCGATGCGGTTCTGGAATGGCCCCGCCGATTTCCGCGACCGGCAGGTCGCACGGGTGATGCGGGATGGCAAGGCGCGCTTCAACCACCAGGTCTGCGCCCGGCGCTACATCGACATCTACGAGAAAATGCTGCACCGCGACCTCGTGAAACCCTTCTAGCCATGAAGCCTATCCGTCTGTCCGCGCTTTCGGATGATCCCTTTCTGGCGCCCTACCAGGGGATTCTGCAACGGCGTCAGGCGTTGAAGAGCAAGCGCCTGCGCCAGTTGACGGCCGTGCCGGGATCGCTGGCCGAGTTTGCCTGCGCGCACGAGTACTACGGCTTGAAGCTGCACGGCGACGAATGGGTTTTCCGTGAGTGGGCGCCCCAGGCGACCGGCATCGCCCTCGTGGGCGACTTCACGGGTTGGAAGCCCCATCCCGACTTCATGCTGCGGCGCCTGCCGGGACGGACCGTCTGGGAGGGACGGTGGTCGCGGGAACGCATCGCCCACGGTCAGCGCTTCCACCTGCGCGTCACGTGGGCCGACGGGGAGGGCGAACGGCTGCCGGCCTATGCGCGCCGCGTCGTGCAGGATGCGGAGACCCAGCTCTTTTCGGCCCAGGTCTGGCAGCCGCCGGAGCCCTATGTCTGGCACCATCCCGAGTGGCGCGTACCCGAGCGGGCGCCCATCGTGTACGAGGCCCACATCGGCATGGCCCAGGAACGGGCGGGCGTCGGCACCTACGACGAGTTCCGGCGCCTGGTGCTGCCGCGGATTGTGGCGGGCGGCTACAACACCCTGCAGTTGATGGCCATCATGGAGCACCCCTACTACGGATCGTTCGGCTACCAGGTCGGGAGTTTCTTCGCGGCCTCGTCGCGGTTCGGCACGCCCGAGGAGCTCAAGGCGCTGATCGACGAGGCGCACGGCGCCGGCCTGGCCGTCGTGATGGATCTGATCCACTCCCACGCCGTGCGCAACGAGCGCGACGGCCTCTCGCGCTTCGACGGCACGACCGACCAGTACTTCCACGAGGGGTCGCGCGGCTGGCACGAGGCGTGGGATTCGCGCTGCTTCAACTACGGCAAGATCGATGTGCTCCACTTCCTCCTGTCGAACTGCCACTACTGGCTCGACGAGTTTCATTTCGATGGCTTCCGCTTCGATGGCGTGACGAGCATGCTCTATCTCCATCACGGCCTCGGCGTCGTCTTCAGCGACTATGCCCAGTATTTCAACGATGAGGTCGACGAGGATGCCTGGGTCTACTGCGCCCTGGCCAACCAGATGATCCACGAGCTGCGGCCCGACGCCATCACGGTCGCCGAGGATGTGAGCGGCATGCCCGGCCTGGCCGCGCCGCTCGCCGACGGCGGCGCCGGCTTCGACTACCGCATGGCGATGGGCGTCCCCGACTGCTGGTTCAAGCTCGTGCGCGAGGTGCGCGACGAGGAATGGAACGTCGGCTACCTCTGGCACGAGTTGACCAACCGCCGCGAGGACGAGCGGACGATCAACTACGTCGAGTGCCACGACCAGTCGCTCGTGGGCGGCAAGACCCTGCTCTTCGAGATGCTCGACGCGGCGATCTACGACACGATGTGCCGCGGCACGC
>JAAYZJ010000382.1 GCA_012514915.1 Lentisphaerota bacterium
GCAGTGCAGGCTTCGATGATGGCGACCCCGGCGGAGGTTCCGATGCGCGTGGCGCCGGCCTCGATCATCGCCAGCGCGTCGACCAGCGTCCGGATGCCGCCGGCCGCCTTGACCCGCGCCCGGCCGCCGACGGCGGCGGCCATCAGCCGCACATCGGCCACGGTGGCGCCACCGGTGGCGAGGCCGGTCGAGGTCTTGACGAAATCGACGCCGGCCTCGACGGCGAGGCGGCAGGCGAAACGCTTCTGGTCGTCGGTCAGGCAGCAGGTTTCGAGGATCACCTTGCTGATCGCGCCGGCCGTGCGGCAGGCGGTGGCCAGCTCTTCGAACTCCCGCCGGACGTACGTCTCGTCGCCCGCCTGCAGCGCGCGGATGTTCATCACGAGGTCGATCTCACGGGCGCCGCGCGCAAGGCTGTCGCGCGTCTCGGCCAGCTTGACGGCCGAGGTGTTCTGCCCCAGCGGAAACCCCGTAACGGTGCCGACCTTGACGGTCGAGCCCGTCAGGAGACGCACGCAGCGCGCCACCTCGCAGGGATGGACCATCACGGCGCCGAAACCGTATTGCCGCGCCTCGGCGCACAGCGCGTCGATCGCAGTGTCCGAACCGGAGGACTTCAGGAAGGTGTGGTCGATCAGCGCCGCCAGGGCGGCCGCAGTGGGTGTAGTCATGGGGGGGTGTCCATGGGTGCCTGCCGTGTATGCAGCGCATTGAAACACACCGTGCCGCGCGCGTCAACATCGCACGGAATATCGGAAGTAATCGGCTAGCGGCAGGGGGTGCGCGATGACTGCGCATCGAGAGGCGGGCAAACTAACGGCTTCCCGCACGCCTCGGATGACGAGGGGAGCGAAGCCCATCGTGTTCCGTTGTCGTGCCCCGTAGTCGTCATCCGAGGCGCATCGAAGGCGAACCGGAAAGCCGACCAGGGGGCCGAAACCGTTCTCCCGAGTACGCTATTCCCTGCCCCGGCGGCCGCCCTCACCGCGTTCACGGCGGGCGTTGTCGCCGCCCTCGCGCGCGGGCCGGCCCTCCCGCAAGCGCGCCCGCATCTCCTCCATCCGCTTCTGCCCGGCATCCCGCGCCTTGGCGATCTGCTCGTCGGTCAGATGGTCGCGCACGGCCAGCATCCGCTCGATCGCCAGCTTGGAGATGGCCGTGTTGACCTTGCCGATCTCCTCGACGAGTTTGAACGCCTCGTCTGGATTTTTCGTCCGGTCGGCGAGCAACCCCGCGACCAGGCCCGTCTGCTGCAGATTCAGCTTGGACAACTCGGCCTGCAGGTCGATCTGCTTCTCCTGCACCTTGACGAAGGCCTCCTTCAGGGCCTTGGCCTTCTCGGCCGTCAGGCCGATTTCCTCGACAACCTGCGGGTCTTGAATCAGCCGCAGCAGCATCTCGTTGCCCGCGCCGATTCCCCCCCCGCTCCGCCCGGCGGCGTTCCATTCGCCCATCCGCTCCCGCATCCCCTGGCGGCGCTCGCCGCGTGCATCCTGGCCGCGGCCGCCGCCAAACGGCCCGTTGGGCGGTACCTCCTGCGCATAGCCAATCCCCGCTGCCAGCGCGGCCAACCCCAGCCCCGCAACCATTCCTTTCAAAGGTTTCATCCTGCTCTTCCTTTCATGTCCGTGGATCACCGGCATCAGCATCGGTTGGCCGGCATGCCTTGCACGCGCCACCCGGAACGCTTGCAGAACCCCTGCAGGCGATAATGTGGACAACGCCGCCGCCGCCGCTTTTATTGTCCACGCCTCGGGCGTCCACGTCTCGAACCGGTTCTGTTCCGCGCGATCAATAACGTCCGCACGTCCGCCTTGACAAACCATAATTTTTTATACTAATCTATTTTCATTGAACATTCTAATGTTGAAACTACCCTTGTCAACAACCTGTCAACAGGCGGATGACTCTTTTCGCTTGTCCCCTTGCCCTGAATATGTGATTTTTCTTTGTGCGCCGGATCCCTTTTGTTCCCGGTTCCGCGCCGCAACCCCCCGCGGTCCCCGTGCCCGCTTGTTCAACCCGCTTGCTCTGGTTAACCCATTATGGACGCAACCCGTTTATGGAGTCGCACCTGCGATCAGCTGAAAACCGTATTGAACGAGGATACGTTTTCGCGCTGGATCGATATTCTCAAACCCGTCTCGCTCGAGGCGGATGTCCTGACCCTGGCGGTCGAGAACGACTTTCACCAGATGTGGATCATGGACAACTATCTTCCCTTGATCAAGCAGGCCATCAAGCAGGCCGAGCCGGAAACGTCGGTGCAGTTGAACTTTTGCATCCAGACGTCGGAACTCCCCCTCCCGCCGCCCGCAGCGGCGGTTCCGACCAGCCGGCCCCGCAAACCGCGGGTCGGCGCATTCAAAAAATCATCGGCCATCGGCACGATGAATCCCACGTTCACCTTCGACGATTTCGTCATCGGCCCCTCCAACAGCTTCGCTCATGCCGCCGCCCTGGCCGTGGCCCAGGCTCCGGGCCGGGCCTACAACCCGCTTTTCATCTATGGGCAGACCGGACTTGGCAAGACCCATTTGATCCAAGCCGTCGGCAACCGCGTTTTGGAAACCCCCGGCATGACTGTCGCCTATATCTCCAGCGAGTCGCTGCTGAATGAGTATGTCGACGCCCTGCAGAACCGAAGCATCGTCGACTTCCGCACCAAGTACCGACATGTCGACGTCATGCTGATCGACGACATCCACTTTCTGGCCGGCAAGGAGCGCCTGCAGGAGGAGTTTTTCCACACGTTCAACGCCCTGTTCGAATCGCGCAAGCAGATCATCATGACCTCCGACCGGCCCGCCAGCGAAATTGCAGGTTTGGAGAAACGCCTCGTCTCCCGTTTCGAATGGGGCCTCGTCACGGAGTTGGAATGCCCCGATTTCGAGACCCGTCTGGCCATCCTGCGTTACAAGCAGGCCCATGCCAAGAAACCCCTCTCCGATGAACTGCAAACCTTCATCGCCCAGAACGTCCAGTCCAACGTCCGCTCGCTGGAGGGGGCGATGCTTCGCGCGATCTCGTACAGTTCCCTGACCAGCGAGCCGCTGACCCTCGATTCGCTCCGCTATCTGCTGCGCGATCTCCTCGACAAGGAACGACAGGCCGACATCACCTTCGACGACATCCAGAAGGCCGTCGCCGAGTTTTTCGACGTTCGCGTCACCGATCTCTCCAGTAAGCGCCGTCCACGCTCCGTCGCCATGCCCCGGCAGATCGCCATGTATCTCTGTCGCCGCCTGACCCGCGCCTCCCTGCCCGAGATTGCCGACTCCTTCGGCAAGACGCACGGAACCGTCCTGCACGCGTGCCGCGCCATCCATGGCCGCATGTCGGTCGACGACACCCTGCGCCAGAACATCCGTACCGTCGTCCGCAAGCTCGGCCACGACCCTGTCAGCCTGCAAATCTAGCCTCATGACCCTGTCAACAACCCCCTCAACAACCTGCCTAGAAGCCTGTCAATGACTTTCACTTATCAACAGCCTCCCCGCTCGTCCGGGGTACTTCCTCCGGGTTCGCTTCCCTTTATCAACAAACCGCTGACACCCGAAAATTTCAATAACAACCTTATTTATGGCATTTTTTTGAAAGTTATTGCCACTCTTGACAGCCTCTAATGATACTGTTTTCTTTTTCTTAAATTATATCTATAATAACAACTCGCACGACCTGCACACCCGATGAGGAGATCAACCATGCGCTTCACAATTAGCCGATCCAAATTCCTGGACGCCCTGCAGAAAATTCAGAATGTCGTTGGTGCCCGCAGCACGCTTCAGATTCTGTCCAACGCGATGTTCAAGGCCGAGGGTGGACGCCTGCAACTGACGACGACCGATCTCGATATCAGCGTCCGTTGCAGCGTGGAGACGGAGATTGCCGAGGAGGGGAGCACCACGTTGCCGATCCGGCGCATGGTCGGTATTGTGAGGGAGTTGTCGGAGCAAACGATCGAAATCGAGATCGGCGACGATGATATCGCTACGATGCAGTGCGGCAGTTCGTTTTTCAAGATCATCGGGTTGCCCGAGCGTGATTTTCCGCCGGTGCCGATCGCCGAGGGAACCTGCTGCTACCGGATGGAGGTCGCCACCTTGCGCGACATGCTTCGCAAAACATCGTACGCGGTCTCGACCGACGAGACGCGGCGGATTCTCACGGGCATCATGATGGGCTTCAAGGACGGCAAATTGACCATGGTGGCGACCGATGGACGCCGGCTGGCGCTGGCCGAGCACGAAGTCGAGTTTGCTCCCGAGGCCGAGACCGAATTTGTCCTGCCCAGCAAGACGGCGGCGGAATTGCTCCATCTGCTGGGCGATGAGGGGGATGTGCGGATTTTCGTGCAGAAGTCGCAGGCGGTGTTCGAAGTGGGCGACACCACGCTATGCACGAAACTGATCGACGGAACCTATCCCAACTACCGGCAGGTCATTCCCGGCGGTTGCGACGAGCGGGTCGGGATCGTCCGCGAGGAACTTCTGACGGCGCTGCGGCGCGTCTCGCTGATGAAGTCGGAAAAGTCGGTTTCGGCGCGCCTGACCTTTGGCGACAACCGGCTCTCGATCATCTGGCAGAATGTCGAGGTCGGCGAGGCGCGCGAGACGGTGCCGATCAAGTACAGCGGCAAGGAAATTTCAGTCACCTTCAATCCCGATTACATCATGGATCCGTTGCGCAACCTCGCCGCGGATGAGATCTACATCGAGATGAGCAACAGTCACAGCCCCGCCATCATCAAATGCGACGAGCCGTTCCTCTACGTCCTCATGCCGCTGCAGGTGAATTGAGCGCGCCAAAAAGACGTTGCTTTTCCCGGCGGAGGCCGGTATAGTACCCGACGTTTTTCCCCGCACCTGCCACATGGTGTAATGGTAGCACAGCAGTCTCTGGAACTGCTTGTCTAGGTTCGAATCCTAGTGTGGCAACCAGTCGTCAGCGCGAGGCCTGGCGGCCGGATCGCCGGCCCAGCGCCCGCAGCAGGTAGACTTCGAGGATCCACTCCTGCGGCAGGCTGGACGAGACGAGTTTTTCCCGCAGTTCAACAATCAGGTGGCGGGCAACGCGCAGATCGCGCAGCGTCCAGGCACCCGCCTGCGCCACCAGTTTGCCGACCCGGAATCCCGGCCACTTGCGCATGTCGTTGTCCTGCGCGCCGAACCAGGCGTCGATGGCGGGCGGCAGGGCCGCCCACCGCAGGCCTGCGTAACCTTCCGAAACGGCCCATGAGCGATCGAGCGCTTCACGGATGACGAGCAGGTCGTTGACCCGCGTCTCCAATGAATTGGAGAGGCGGATTGGACTCTCGGACTGGATGAGCTGGATGCGGAGCTGGGCGATCAGATCGGCGTGCCGTCGTCGGCCGAAAGCGTCGAGCAAATCCCATATTTCGGTGGATTTTCCGCCCGAGACGATGGTCTGGACATCGGCTTCCGTCGCGCTGGAACGGTCGCCGCAGTAGCAGCGGAGCTTGTCCAGTTCGCTGGCAATGAGGCGGGAATCGAACCCCGTGCGGGCCAGGAACCGCTGCCGGACGGCATGGGTCATCTCGAGACCGATGTGCGGCAGCCAGGCATCCATGAACGCGTGGGCGCGCGCTTCGGCCTGCTTGCCCTTGAGTCCGCTGCCGAAGTCATGGACGGTCCCCGCCGCGGCGAAAGCCTTGAAGAAAGCCGAGCCGCGGTTGATCTTGAACGTGGTGACCA
>JAAYZJ010000383.1 GCA_012514915.1 Lentisphaerota bacterium
ACGCGCACGGCGGCCGCCGACGCCGGCCTGCACGGCACACGCGTGACGGTCGCGACGCCGGCGCCGACGGTCTGGATCGCCGACGCGCCCGCGCACGATCACGCGCATGGTGTGAACGGCCACGATCACGGGGCGCACGACCACGAACCCGGTGCTCATCGTCACGATCCCGCTCCTCACGGCCATCCGGAGGCCGGGATGGCTGTGAATCCCGCCCCCGCCTGCCAGGCACGTCACACACACGCCGCGGGACACGCGCCGCATGCCCCGCACCGCAACCTGGCCGACATTCTCGCGATCCTCGAACACCCGGCCATACCCGCCGCGACGCGCCGGCTCGCGGCGGCGACCTTCCGCCGCCTGGCCGAGGCCGAGGCGCGCATCCACGGGACCACGCCCGACGCGATCCATTTCCATGAAGTCGGCGCGGCCGACGCCATCGCCGATATTGTCGGCGGCTGCTATGCCCTCGACCTGCTCGGCGTCGGCGCGGTCCGCATCGGCCCGCTGCCGGCGGGCTGCGGCACGCTCCGCTGCGCGCACGGCGAGATGCCCAATCCCGCCCCGGCCACGCAGCGGCTGCTCGAGGGGTTCACCCTGGTGCAAACCGACGAGCCGTCCGAGCTCGTCACCCCGACCGGCGCCGCGCTGCTGGCGACCTGGCGGGCGGAGTTGGCCCCCGCCCCCGACCGGGGCGTGCTCCTCCGGAGCGGCCTGGGGTTCGGCACGCGGCGGCTGCGGCTGCGTCCCAACGTCCTGCGGGCCACGCTGCTCGAGGCCGGCGCCGAGGCGGAAGGGCCGGCGACCCCCGCAGGGAAACTGGTGGTGCTGGAGACCAATCTCGACGACTGCAATCCGCAGTGGATCGGCGAGCTGATCGAACGCCTGTTGAACGAAGGCGCACTGGATGCCTGGGCCACGCCGATCATCATGAAGAAGGGACGCCCCGCGCTCACGCTCAGCGTGCTGGCCGAGCCGGAGGCCGGTTCCCGCCTGCAGCGGAGCATCTTCCAGGCGACCCCGACCTTCGGCATCCGCGCCCATTCCGTCGACCGGACCATCCTCGCCCGCCGCCACGAGACCGTCGCCACGCCCTACGGGCCGGTGCGCGTCAAGCACGGCGAGCTCGATGGCACGGTCATCACGAGAACCCCCGAGTACGAGGACTGCGTTGCGCGCGCCCGCGAGGCGGGAGTCGCCCCGCGGCAGGTGGCGGAGGCCGCCCGGCTGGCCGCCGGTGCGTGATTGATTTTTCGACACGCCTGTGTCATACTGTTGAGAACATGCCAATCGAAATCCTACCCTCACTGCTGGCGGCCGATTTCGGCTATTTGGCGGATGGCGCCCGACGTGCCGAGACGGCCGGCGGCGACGCCCTGCATGTGGACATCATGGACGGGCATTTCGTGCCGAACCTGAGCTTCGGGCCCGACGTGGTCGCCGCGGCCCGCCGGGCCGTGGCGCTCCGGCTCAATGTGCACCTGATGCTGACGCATCCCGACCGCTACGTGCCGCGCTTCGCCGACGCCGGCGCCGACGCCATCTCCTTCCATGTCGAGGCCGACTGCGACGTGGCCGCCACCCTCGCCGTGATCCGCGCGCGCGGGCTCTCCGCCGGGCTCGTGCTCAAGCCGGCCACCCCGGCCGACGCGATCCGGCCCTTTCTGGGGCAGTTCGATTTTGTCCTCTGCATGACGGTCGAGCCCGGCTACGGGGGGCAATCCTTCATGGACGGCATGCGGCCCAAGATCCGCCAGGTCCGGACGTTGTCGGAGACCGCGGCGCCGCATCCCTTTCCCATCATGGTCGATGGCGGCATCAACGCCGACACGGCCGCCCGCTGCGCCGCCGCCGGCGCCAACCAGTTCGTGGCCGGCAACTCGCTCTACTCGGCGCCCGACATGGGCGCGGCCATCGCCGCCATGCGCGCGGCGGCCACGGCAGCCTTCGCCCGCACGCCCACCGGGAGCCTATGACCGACCAGCCCATTCCCAACACGCGCAACTTCTGCATCATCGCCCACATCGACCACGGCAAGACGACGCTTTCGGACCGCATCCTGGAGCTGACCCAGGCGATCGAGCAGCGGCTCATGCGCGAGCAGACACTCGACGCGATGGATCTCGAGCGGGAGCGGGGCATCACGATCAAGAGCCACCCGGTCTCGATGCTCTACACGGCGCGCGACGGCCAGATCTACCGATTCAACCTGATCGACACCCCCGGGCACGTCGACTTCGCCTACGAGGTGTCGCGCAGCATGCGCGCCTGCGAGGGGGCGATCCTCGTCGTCGACGCCACGCAGGGCGTCGAGGCGCAGACCGTGGCCAACGCCTACCTGGCGGTCGACAACCACCTCGAGATCGTACCGGTCCTCAACAAGGTCGACATGGCGGGCGCCGACATCCCCGGTGTGACGCAGCAGGTCGAGGAACTGCTCGGCATCGGCATGGAGGATCACCTGCACATCAGCGCCAAGACGGGGCAGAATGTCGCCGAGGTGCTCGAGGCGGTGGTGCGGCGCGTCCCGCCGCCCCGCACCCGCGGGGCGACGGCGCCCCTGCGCGCCCTGGTCTTCGATTCGGCGTTCGACGTCTTCCGCGGCGTGGTCGTCTACGTCCGCGTGGTGGACGGCAGCCTGCGCGTCGGCGACAGTGTCCGGCTGATGAGCAACGGCGTCACCACGCAGATCCGCGAGGTCGGCATCTTCAGCCCGAGCCAGAAGCAGGTCGAGCGGCTCGACCCCGGGCAGGTCGGCTACCTCGTGGGCACCATCAAGGAGCCCAAGGACGTCAAGAGCGGCGACACGATCACGTCGGTCCGCGACGGCTCGGAAGAGCCGCTTCCCGGGTACAAGGACGTCCGTCCGATGGTTTTCTGCGGCATCTATCCGGTCGGTTCGGAAGACTTCGAGAAGGTGCGGCAGGGGCTTGAGAAGCTGCACCTGAACGATGCCGCCTTCACCTTCCATCCCGAGAGCTCCGTGGCGCTCGGGTTCGGCTTCCGCTGCGGCTTCCTCGGGTTGCTGCACATGGATATCGTGCAGGAGCGGCTGCGCCGCGAATTCGATCTCGACATCCTCAACACCCACCCCTCCGTCATCTACCGGGTCCGGCTGAGCGACGGCAAGGTGGTCGAGGTCGACAATCCCGTCCAACTGCCCGACATCACCCGCATCGACACGATCGAGGAGCCGGTCATCCGCGCGACGATCATTTGTCCCGGCGACATCATCGGCGACATCATCCGGCTGCTGACCGACCGCCGCGGTGAGCTGCAGGCGACGGAGAGCGTCGACGCCCGGCGCGTCATGCTGACCTGCATGCTGCCGCTCAACGAGATCCTGATCGATTTCCACGACATGCTCAAAAGCGTCAGCCGCGGCTACGCCTCGATGGACTACGAGCCGACCGGCTACCAGGCGAGCGACATCGTCAAGCTCGACATTCTCCTCAACGGCGAGGCCGTCGACGCCTTCTCCTGCCTCGTGCACCGCGACAAGGCCGTCGCGCGCGGCCGGCAGATGTGCAAGGCGCTGGCCGAGGCCATTCCGCCGCACATGTTCAAGATCCCCGTGCAGGCGGCCATCGGGCGCACGATCATCGCGCGCGAGGATATCCGCCCCTTCCGCAAGGACGTGCTGGCCAAGCTCTACGGCGGCGACGTCACGCGCAAGCAAAAGGTGCTGAAGAAGCAGAAAGGGGCAAGAAGCGGATGAAGGAATTCGGCTCGGTCAACGTGCCGCAGACGGCCTTCATCGCCGTGCTCAAGAGCAGCGGAGGCGAGAACTGACATGCGGATCAAGGCATACTGGGCCCTGCGCCGGGCACGCAACCATTTGAAGGATCTGCGGACGCACGCGCGCGGCCTCTACCACATGCGGCGCGACGTGGTCGAGCCCCAGGTCGCCGAGGCGATGCGCCAGGCGCTGGACGCGGCGCGGCGCGCACGCCGCGGCGACCGCGAGGCGATCGCCCGCGCGACGGCCGGCCTGGAGGCCGCCCTGGCCGACTGGACGCCGCTGCACCGCAGCGGCTGGACGGAGAACTTCGAGGTGCTGCTCGTCGCGCTCGGCGTGGCGATGGCCTTCCGCTGCTATTTCTTCCAGCCCTTCAAGATCCCGACGGGGTCGATGCAGCCGACGCTCTACGGCATCCATTCCGAGGAGCGCGACCGTCCCGGGCCGTTCGACCGCCAACCGCTCAAGCCCTTGAAATGGATCCTCACGGGCGACTGGTACCGCGAGGTGCGCGTGGCCGCCGGCGGCCGGGTTCAGCCGCTGCTGAACGACGAAAGCAAGCCGGGCTACATCGCCTTTCAGGTGGCGGGGCGCCGCTACCATGTCCCCTCCGACGCCGTCTTCGGGCGCCGCGCCCTGCGGCTCGGCCAGGACGCCCGCATCGAGCCCGGCGCCCTGCTGTGGTCGGGCATCGTCCATGCCGGCGACCATGTGTTCGTGAACCGCGTGCTGTGGAATTTCCGCCGCCCGCGCCGCGGTGAGGTGATGGTCTTCTCGACCCACCGCATTCCCGGGCTACCCCCCGGCACGCACTACATCAAGCGGGTGACAGGGCTGCCCAACGAAACGATCGGCATTCGCCCGCCCGAGCTGCTGGTCAATGGGGATCCCGTAACGGAACCGCCCACCATCGGGCGCATCGTGCGCCGCGAGAAGCTGGCGCCCTGGGCGCCCCCCTACGCCGGCTACCAGGTGATCGGCAGCCAGGTGGCGGTGGACTTCGAGCCGGCGTTGCGCGCCGCCGGCGACACGGTCACGCTCGGCAACGACGACTACTACGCCATGGGCGACAACACCGGCAACAGCAAGGACAGCCGCTACTGGGGCCCCGTCCCCGAACGTAACCTGCTCGGCCCCGCCTGCCTCGTCTACTGGCCCTTCACCTCGCCGCGCTTCGGCCGGATACACTGACGCGCTTCAGACGAAAGGGAATTGCATGGCCGGCGAGTATGTCTTCAATCTGCAGCATGTCACCAAGCAGCACAACCTCAAAACGGTGCTGGATGATGTCACGCTGGCTTTCTTCTTCGGGGCGCACATCGGCGTCATCGGCGCCAACGGCAGCGGCAAGTCGTCGCTGCTCCGCATCCTGGCGGGGCAGGACACCGAGTTCATGGGCGACTGCCAGATCGCCCGCAACGTCCGCATCGGGTTCCTCGAACAGGAGCCGCGGCTCGATCCCGACCAGACGGTCCAGGTGGCCGTCAACGAGGGGGTGGCGGCGTCGCAGGCGATCCTCGACCGCTACGACGCGATCTGCGACGAGCTTGGCAACGACCTCGACGACGAGGCACGGGAACGCCTGAATGACGAGATGGGACGTCTGCAGGACTGCATCGACGCCAACGACCTCTGGAGCCTCGACCACCTGGTGGAGCTGGCGATGGAGGCGCTGCGGCTGCCGCCGCCGGACGCGCGGATCGGAAGCCTCTCGGGCGGCGAGCGGCGCCGTGTCGCCCTCTGCCGGCTGCTGATCTCGAATCCCGACGTGCTGCTGCTCGACGAGCCCACCAACCACCTCGACGCCGAGTCGGTCGCCTGGATGGAGGCCTATCTCAAGAAATTCAAGGGGACGCTGGTCGTCGTCACCCACGACCGCTACTTCCTCAACAACGTCACGGAGTGGATGCTCGAGCTTGACGCCGTCCGGGCCTATCCCTACAAGGGCAACTACGAGAGCTGGCTCGAGCAGAAGCAGCAGCTGCTCCTGCGCGAGGCCCGCCAGAGCGAGAGCCGTCGTAAGCTGCTGGAGAACGAGTTGCAGTGGGTGCGGACCAACCCCTCGGGACGCCGGGCCAAGAGCAAGGCGCGCATCTCGCGCTACGAGGAGCTGGCTCGGCAGGAGGTTTCGACGCGCGAGGACGACCTGCGCATCCAGATCCCCGCGGGCCCGCGTCTCGGCGACCTCGTCGTCCAGGCGGACAAGCTCGCCATGGGGTTCGACGACCGGCTGCTCTTCGAGAACGTCTCCTTCGACCTGCCGCGCGGCGGAATCGTCGGCGTGATCGGCGGCAACGGCAGCGGCAAAACGACCCTCTTCAAACTGATCACGGGGCAGCTCCAACCGCTCGCCGGTTCGCTCACGGTGGGCCCGACCGTCGTCGTGTCGCATGTCGACCAGATGCGCGACGCGCTCAATCCCGAACACACCCTCTACGAGGAGGTGACGGGCGGAACCGAGACGATCGACCTCGGCGGGCGCCAGATGAACGGCCGCGCCTACTGCAGCCGCTTCAACTTCCGCGGTGCCGACCAGCAGAAGAAGGTCGGCATGCTCTCGGGCGGCGAGCGCAACCGCGTCCATCTCGCCAAGCTGCTGCGCAGCGGTGGCAACCTGCTGCTGCTCGACGAGCCATCGAACGATCTGGACGTCACCACCCTGCGCGCGCTCGAGGAGGCCATCGCCGACTTCGGCGGCTGCGTGATGGTCGTCAGCCACGACCGCTGGTTCCTCGACCGCGTGGCGACGCACATCCTCGCCTTCGAGGGCGACAGCAAGGTGACCTGGTTCGAGGGCAACTATCAAGACTACCACGAGCAGCGCCGCAAGCTGCTGGGCGACGCCGCCGACCGCCCCACGCGTGTCCGCTTCAGGCCCATCCGCCACTAAACGGACGTTCGCCATTCACCCGGCTTCCCTGCGAGCCGCCAAGGTAGGACAGGCATTCCTGCCTGTCCTCTGCTAAACGTGCCCGCCAGGCCCGCGCGGCGCGAGCACGACGAAGCCTCCATCGCGCGTGGTCGTGGCGTACCAGCGGGCGAGATCGATCTGCTTGACCGCGCCGCTGTCGAGCAGCCGCACCGTGAGTCCGGCGCCCGGGCGGGCGTCGGCGAGGGCGATGATCGTCACCCAGTGCCACTCATCCAGCAGGCTCTCCTCGCCGTTGCACAGGTTCAGAAAGGCGACCGGCAGATCCTGCGCCAGCGCCTTGTCGAGAAAATGGACAAGGTCGTCGAGCGGCAGGCGGTGGGCGCGCGCCGCCGGCACGTCCCAGACGCGGCAATCGAGCGGCCAGGCCTGCGCCTGCGCGTAGGCCAGCACCGAGGTGGCGAACAGGCTGGTGGTGTTGACGCCGTGGCATGTGGGAGTGACATACCGCCAGAGCTCCTCCATGAACGCGGGAGCCTCGGAGCGGCGGTCCGGCAGCTTCCGCGCGGCAGGCCCCAGGGACGGCATCAGGTAGCGGAGGAGGTTGCAGGCCGTTGTCGGGCCGCACCCCGCCCGCCGCTGCCACGCCGTGCCGTACCACTCCTGGTCGTAGCCCAGATAGACGCGGCCAGTCGGCTGATCGACGATTTTGAACCGGTCGATCTCGGCAAGCGCATGCGCAGTCATAATGGTGGCGCCTCCAACCTACCCCGTCGGTCCGTCACGCCGTCGCGATCGTCCGGCCGCCCTGCCGCGCCGATCGATGGACCTGCTCGCAGAGGATGACATTACGCAGCCCGTCCTCTCCCGTCAGCCGCCGGCCGTCGAGGATCGAGGCCGCATGCTCGCGGATCACCCCCTGGTAGATATTGTCGGGGCGTTGGACGCGGTAGGTCCGCCGCCGCGCGCCCGTGTCGAGTTCGAGCCGGATCGGGAACGGCTCGTCGGGATAGCCCGAGAGCTGGAATAGGGTGCCGTAGCCGCGCAGCACCCCGCGGTCGCCGTAGCATTCATAGCCCAGATTGCCCAGCGTTCCCGCCAGGCCGCCGCGCCGGTCGCAGAAGGAGACGTTGACGGAGACCGTGATGCCGCTGGCCAGATCGCACTGGACCAGGGCGCCATCCTCGACGGCGATCGCCATCCGCTTGGGATAGTAGACCGCCCGGACGGCGCGGATCCGGGTGTCGAGCAGCTCCTCGATCATGTAGAAGCAGTGGCTGGCCACGTCGCCGACCGGCCCCCCCAGCTCGGCGCGGCTGGCGCAGCGCCAGGAGGCCGCTTCGGCGGGCTCGAAACCGAAGGCGAACTGCATGTGGAAACAGGCATCGTTGACGGCACCCACGGCGCCCCGGGCGAGGAGGGCGCGCGCCTTTCGGTTGAGCGCATTGTGCACCATCATGTGGTCGACCGCCAGACTGCGGCCGAGGCGCGCGGCGAGGCGGACGAGGGCGCGCGCGTCGCGCGAGGTCGTCGCGATCGGCTTCTCGACGATGACGTCCTTGCCGGCCTCCAGTGCCCGCGCGGCGAGCGGGGCGTGGCTCAGGTTGTTGGTGGCGACCACGACGGCGTCGATCGACGGATCGGCCAGCAGGGCGTCGGCATCGGGATACCAGCGCAAACCGAGGGCGCGCGCGGCCTGCTTGCGGGCGGGATTGATGTCGGTCGCGCCGGTCAGCACCGCGTTGGGCGGCGGCCCGACACGCGCCGCGTCGCAGCCGAATCCCTCGCGCGCCAGGCGGTTCTCGGCAATGCCGCCGAAGCCGATCATCCCATAGCGGACGGAAGGGGGCCGGTCGGGCCGGCCGGTCTGCTGTTTGCTCATCGTCGATGCTCCCAAGGAAATTGCGTCCCGCCCGATGACGGAGCGCCGTTCATCGGGAACGGACAAACGATAGCATTCAACACTTCCGCTGTCGAGCGGCAGTCAAAAAAAGCGGCCGCCGTTTCCGGCGGCCGCTGCGTTGACGATGACAGCACCACAGGCGGGTCACCAGACGGCTATGACGCGGTAGAAGATCGAACCCGTCGCCGGTGCCGCCGTGTCCGTGTAGACGGTGTTGGCCGGCGCCGCCGCGCGCGGCACCACGTCGTAATCGACGAACCCTTCGGCGAGATTGGTGCAGCGCTGGATGACGAAGGCGGTCGCGGCGCCGGAATCGTTGCCCATGATGGTCAGCACCCGATCCTCGCCGGCCGCTTGGATGTCGACAATCTGGAAGACGCTGGAGGCCTGGTTCGGGTCGGTGCCCGCCAGATACTCGTCGCGGTTCGACAGCGCGTCTTCATCGGCATTTCCATCGGGATCTTCGAGGGCGTGGTCGGCCATCCAAGTGAAGGGAACAAGGTTGGTGGCGGCCGCGATCGAACCCCAGGCCTGGATTTCATCGGCATCGGCCCAGCCGTCGTTGTCGCTGTCGCCACCCAGCCCGGCGGGCGTGTTGGTCGAAATCCAGACCTGATCCACGACGGTCGTCGACGCGCCCAGATTCTGCACGGCCAGCGTCTCGTAGTGGGTCGCCCCGCCGCCCATGTGCAGCCCCTCGCACACGAGGAGATTGTCGATGAAAACGGCCGCGCGGCCGGCTGTGTAGTCCTTGTGTATCGACACGCGCGCAAACGCATCGTCCGCGAGGGGCGTCACCGCCGCGCCCGTGGCGACGGCGTTCGAGAGTGTCACCCAGGCGGCGGCATCGAAATCGTAGGCCGTCGCATAGCCGTCGGCATCGAAATAGAGGGCCACACTCTGGTCCTCGCCTATTTCCGGGGGCCCCGTCTCGATCCGCACGGGCTTCACGTAGAGGTCGGTCCAGGCCTTGCTGATCGACACGGACGGTGAGATCGTGTTCGTGAGTACGGCATTGTCCGTTAACTGGGCCGCCTGGCTCCCGTTCAAGCCCGCCGAGGCAACGATCGTGTTGCCCGGCGTGCCGTTCCAGCCGTTGTAGGCGAGGTCGGCAGTGTCCTGGCCCGCCGGGTAGCTCTCGAAGTCGTCGGTGAAAGGGAGGGTCCGCAAACTCCAGAAAGTGATGTTCCGCCCGCTGGTATTGATCCAGACGTTGCCGTCGTCGACATCGGAGAGGCCGTACGGGGTCGCGCCGAGGGAATAGTCGCCGACGGATGTCCAATTCCCCGCCCCGTCGGTGTCGTAGACGCGGAGATAGGTGCTGCCGATTGCGAACATGCGGTCGCCCGAACGAACCACCTGGTAGCTGGAGCCGGGAAGCGTGAACAGATTGGAGACGCTCCCGGTCGTGGTGTCGACTTCGACGACTTGGGTGCCCGAGGCATCCGCCGCGTAGAGTTTTCCCTTGTGATGGCTGAATCCGCGGATCCGCGTCAGCCCGGTCGTGGCCGCCAGCACCTCGGTGAGTGTGAAACTTCCCACGGGGTTATCGATCGCATATTTGTGAAGGACGCCCTGGTCGGTGTCGTCATTGGCGTAGAGATACGTGCCGTCCGTGGCGAACGCCTCCGGGCTTGTGCCGCCGGGATTGACCGGCCCTGTCGGATCGGTCGTCCAGTCGGCATCGACCCGGTAGATCCCCTGTCCGTTGTCTCCCCCGAAAAAGATGTAGTTCCCGATCGGTAGCGAGCACTTGGACCAGGCATTGGATGGACCCAGGGTATGGACAATCTGCCCCGAGCGGTTCACGGCAAACGGGCCGTTTTTGATCTGTCCCGTGTAGAACACATGGTCGCGGACGGCCCCACCATAGTAGATATTTTCCCCGCTGCCCGTGTTCGTCGTGCTCCAGAGTTTCACGGGATCGCCCAGCGCGGTGGCTGCCATGCAGACGATTCCGGTTGCCGTGATGAACCAAGACCCGACACTCATGATCTCCCTCCATGTTGATAGAACCGTTGCGAACACTTCCATTATGGTACGTCAGTGGGGAAAGTCAACCGGAAAGAACACCGGAAAGAACGCCACAGAAAGAACGCCACCGGGAAAACGGCTTTGACCGCGCCGGGGTGGATGCGCGATACTGGGCGGCATGTCATCGCCTGTCGAACCTCCCGCGACCCGTGTGCTGCGGCTCCTGGCGGAGGCGGACGGCCTGCTCTCCGGCGAGACGGCCGCCCGGCGCCTCGACTTGTCGCGCGCGGCCGTCTGGAAGCAGATCGAAGCCTTGCGGAGCGTGGGGTATGTCATCGAGTCGCATGGCCGCAACGGCTACCGCCTGGCCGCCGTGCCGAACGCCGCCGTCCCCTCCGAAGTGCTGCCGCGCCTGCGGACGAAGCAGTTCGGCCGCAGCTATCACTATCTGGCCGCCACCCCCTCCACCATCGGCGTGCTGGCCCGTCTCGCGGCCCAGGGCGCCCCCGAAGGGACGGTCGTCGCCGCCGAGCGGCAGGAGGCGGGACGTGGACGGATGGCGCGCGGATGGTTCTCTCCCCCGGATGCCGGCCTCTATTTCTCCCTCCTGCTGCGGCCGGTGGTCGAGGTCGCGCGGGTGACGAGCCTGCCCTTGGTGATCGGCCTCGCGGTGGCGGAGGTTCTGGCACCCTATCTGCCGGACGGCGAACCGCGGGTCAAATGGCCGAACGACATCTGGATCGGCGGACGTAAAGTCTGCGGCATCCTCTGCGAGATGCAGGCGGAAATGGACGGCATTCACCATGTCATCGCCAGCGCCGGCATCAACGTCAACCTCGAGGCGCAGGCCTTGCCGGCGGAACTGCAGGCGGTCGCCACCTCGCTCAAGATGGCGA
>JAAYZJ010000384.1 GCA_012514915.1 Lentisphaerota bacterium
GCCCCGGCTTCGCCCGACCTTTTCGCGGCGGCCGCTTGCTCACTGCCCGACCTGTTTTTCGAACGGCCGCCCTGTGGCGGCCTGATACTCGGATCGGGCTGGAGCCAGGCGCTGGCCCGGAGCCGGGCGCTGGTGCGCGTGCCCTATCGGGCGATTCCCGGTCTCGGAGCCAGCACGGTGGCGGGTCACGCCGGCGAACTCGTGCTCCTTGAATGCGGCGGCGCGCGTATCGCCGCCTTCTGCGGACGTCGCCACTGGTACGAGGGCGTCGGATGGGATCCGGTGATCATGCCGGTTGAGCTGCTGCGCCGGATGGGGGTTCGGCACCTCCTGCTGACCAATGCGGCGGGCGCCGTCAACCCCGCGTTCCAGCCTGGCGACCTGATGCTGCTGCGCGACCACATCAACACCCACGGACTGAATCCGCTTCAGGGGCCGGTGCGGCCCGGCTGGGGGAGCCGGTTTCCCGACCAGACGCATGTCTATTCACCGGCGTTCTCGGCTGTGATCCACGGCTGCGCAGCGACGCTGCGCCTGCCGCTGGCGGACGGCATCTACGGGTTCACGGCCGGCCCCTGCTTCGAGACGCCCGCGGAAATCCGCGCGTACCGGGCCTGGGGCGTGGATGCCGTGGGGATGTCGACGGTGCCGGAGGCCATGCTCGGCCATGCGATGGGGATGGAGGTGGCGGCGCTGAGCTGCATGACGAATCTTGCCGCCGGCATCGGCCAGCAGCCGCTCACGCACAACGAGGTGCTGCAGGTGTCGCATGCCGCCGCCCCGCGGATGGCGCGCCTGCTGGATGCCGTCCTGGAGGCGATCGCGGCCGGCGCGGGCGCCGTCCGCTCATTCGCCGAACAGACGGGAGAGCGGGTCGGCGGCGCGGGGGGGTGAAGGCTTCTCCGAACCAGGCTCGGCACGCAACTGGAACCGGTCGCAGAGGTCGGTCGATTCGATCTCCCGGTTGGAAAGTCCGCAGCGTTGCCCGAAGGGGTTGACGACCCGGTGTCCGCACCAGGCGCAGCAGCGGCGGCGCTCCGATTCGGCAAACACCTGCGGAGCCTGCTGCCGGTCGGCCTCGCTGAAGACGGAGGCCGCGGGCTTGTCGTCCACGAAGGGGGTCTCGTCACGCGAGGGGTAGCGATGGCCGCAGGCTGTGCAGACGAAGCGCTCGCCCACCCTGCGAAAGCCCTCGTGGACGGGTTCGGCACGCGCCAGGGCGATGGTGCCGCAGGCTCGGCAGTCGATTTCCAGACGATGTCGTTGGGTATGCATCGCGACGGCAGCCTCGCTCGGCTCAGTAGAAGAGATCCGCCTCGGTCCGCATCGGTTCCTCCTTGATGCGGCCGGCGCGCGACAGAACGGCCTGCGCCTCGCCGACCCGGCCGGCGCGCGCCAAGGCGTCGGCAAGCTGCGTGGCGACATCGGCGAGGAGTTGCCGGACATGCGCCCGCCGCCCACGCATCCAGGCGGGGGCGTACGGGCCAAGCGGGGGCAGGCTGTCGATCCGATCCCAGAAGGCCTCGTGCGAAGCCCGGAGGGCGTCCCAATCGACCGGGGCGCCCGTCCGCACCCCCTGGAAACCGACGACGTCGGGGATCGCCGTGTACCCGAGACTTTCCCAGCGGTCGGGCTGACGCATGATCCAGACCTGCCGCTCCACCGCCGGCGTCAGGGCGAGCAGGGCCTGGACAAACGAGACGGACTGGGTCTGCATGGTCGCCTCCACCCGCTGTTCGTCGACACCGGCGAAGGCGGAATCCCGCAGAATATGGGGGCGGATCCGCCCATCGGCGGGGACGACCTCGTCGCCGGGAAGGAAGCCGACGAACCGGCGCGCCATGTGCGCATGGAGCCGGATCAGGACATCGAGCGAGCCATCCGACACGATCC
>JAAYZJ010000385.1 GCA_012514915.1 Lentisphaerota bacterium
GACCGGAGCGTCGGCGGTCTTCGCCGGCGTCACCTTGACCTGCCACCCGGGCTACCATGACGAGCCCGGAACCGCAGGCTATCCATCCGGATCGTTTCTGGCCTCGCTGCCCGACGGCATCAATCTGTATTTTCCCGGCGATGTCCGCGACTATGCGCGCCGCCTACCGTCCACATTGCCGCCGATCGATTATGAATTCGGACATGTCTGGCTGGGACGGGGCAATGCGCACCATGACGAATTCCCGCTCGTCGACGCCTTCTGCCGTTTCATGCTGCAATGCCGGCCAAGCGTTCTTTTCCTGACGCATTTGCGCGAAGTCTCCCGCGGACCCGATTCCATGTGGCTGCCCCGGCATGCGGCGCTGGTGCGGGCGCGCCTGGCCGATTTTGCTCCGGAGACCGAGGTCTCCATCCCTTCCCCCGGCGATGTCCTGACGCTCTCCAAGCCCTTCCGCCGCGATCTATTCGCCGACTGGCCCCGGCAGAAGCGTCTTGAATTCCTCGATCATCTGGGCGTCTCCATCCGGCTGGAAAACTGGGCGCGGGGGATGGATGCCGCGATCCGCGAACGCGTGCCGGTTCTCGAACTCTCGGGCCCCCTGCCGTCCGGCGGCGATCTCGCCGGGCTGGCGCGCAAACTGGCGGACTGGCGCGCGGGCGGCGGGCGCCTGCTGTCGGCGCATCTTGACGATATTCTGCCGGGCCAGGAGATCGCCGCGCGCTACCAGGCCGCGTGCAAGGCCTTTCTGGGCATGGGGATCAACCGAGTGACGCAGCATGTCCCCCGCTGCTCCGTGGCGGAATACACCGCCGATCCGGACCGCGTCGTCAACCGCTTTGCCAACGCCTTCGATCCGTTGATGCGCGCCGGCATCACGATCGGCATCGAAAACATGCACATGAAGCCCCGCACCCCGTCTGGCAACCTCCGGCCCTATGGCTTCACCCCCGACGAATGCCTCTCATTCGTCGACGCGCTGCGCCGGCGCACCGGATACCGGAGCATCGGCTTTCACTTCGACATCGGCCATGCCGCCACCAATCATCCCTACACCGAACAGTACCCGACGGAAGCCTGGATCGCCGCCGGCCGGAACCTGATCAACGGCGTCCATTTACACCAGTACGAAGCGGCGCCGGGCGAGAATGATCATTATCCGGAGGGACATTTCCACGTCAGCGGACGGACATGCGGATATCCGGATCTCTTGCCACTTTATTCCGCCTGGGAAGCTGGATTTCTCCGCGCGCCGCTGTTTCTAGAGGTTCGCAAGGGGCCCGAGGGCGATCCTTTCCCGTCGCTTGCCCGTCTCAGAGACTAGCGAAAAATTATTTTTCGCCTTTTTCGCCAATTTCGCAAATTACCAGTTGCAGGCGCATCAAACCACGCCTATACTCTTTCTGGATGCGGCCGTCGCATTCCGCCGGGTTTCCTTGGGTCATACCGTTCGCTTGTGACCGACAAGATTTGTTTTGTTGTCGTTGGTTTTGGAGGTTGTGGACATGCTGGCGATGTTTGATTGCGGTGCGTTCCGGAAACGAAACACCCGGTTCATCTCCGTGGCAGCGGGAGTCATGCCTATCGCTGTCCTCACCTTGGCGCCCGGCCTTCTCCAAGGCCAGGCGGCTTGGAGGCAAACGCTCGAACTGCAGGCCGGCTGGAACGCGGTCTACATCGAGGTCGACCCCGCCGATCCGGCACCGGAGCGCGCTTTCGCCGGACTTCCGGTGGACGCGGTCGCGACGCACGACGCCGTCCCGTCCGCCGCCCAGTTTGTCCAGAACCCGGGCGCGGATCTGTCGCTGGCGCAGGGCTGGGCGGTCTGGTACGCCCCGTCCCGGCCCGACGCCTTCCTCTCGAATCTCTACGAGGTGCAGGGCGCCAAGGCCTATCTCGTCCACGCGACCACCAATGCGACGCTCGCCCTCGCGGGCGGTGTGCCGACCGCTCTGCCAGCCTGGAAGCCGGACGCCTTCAACTTCGTTGGCTACCCGCTCCAGGATCCCGGTGCGCCGACGTTCGCGCAGTTCTTCGCCGGTTCGCCGGCCCACATCCCCGGCCGCATCTACCGCCTCGCCGGAGGGAAATGGCGCCAGGTGACCAATCCGGGCGCAGAGTCGATGCGGGCGGGCGAGGCGTTCTGGATCTTCTGCAAGGGCCCGTCGGACTACACGGGGCCCCTGCACGTCTCGACCCCGTCGCCGTTCGGCGTCATCCTCTCCCAGCGCGGCGGCGGCGGGATCGTGTTCCGCAACCGCGCGCCGCACCCCGTCGCGCTGCGCCTCGCGCACACGGCCGATCCCGACGCCCCCGTACCGCTCAGCGTGACGATCGAGGCCCGGGATGAGGCAACAGGCGAGCTGCGTAAGATGGCGATCCATCTTCCCGCCGGAAACTGGGAGCAGACGCTCCCCACGCTGGAGGCCGGCCAGGCGATCCGGCTTCCGCTCGAGTTGCGCGCGCAGGACATTCCGCCCGGCGAGCGTCATTCCCTCATCACCGTATTCACGGACCTGGGCACGAAGACCGTCGTGCCGGTCACCGCGACGCGCGACGAAAATCCCTAGCCGTCCGGCGCGGCCGGACGCACATCCCAAAACGGGAGGCCATTCATGAGCCCGAGAAGATCACCGAGCGCGATCGCCCGCGGGGCCGTCGCCTTGACCGCCGTCCTCTTCGCTTCGTCGGCTGGCGCACAGCCGCATCCCCTGCGGGGGCTGTGGGTGGGATCGGCGAAGCTCCTGACCGTCAACGAAGTCGCCGTACCGCTCGACGAGCACAACATTCCGGTTGCGCCCGATCCCCGCGTGCCCACGGCGACGCACGACGCCGCCGACATCCGCCTCATCATCCACGTCAACGGCACCGGCCAGGCGGTGCTGCTCAAGGACGTGGCGATCCTCAACCGCGCGTCCGGCGCCGCGGCGGCCGCCGCGGGCGACCTGGCGCTCGTGACCGACCCGCGCCTCTATCCGGAATTCCCGCCGCAGCCCGCGAAACGTTTCGCCAGCGCGGTCTTCGACTTCGGCGACGCGCAGGCGACCGCCGCGCTCGACGCGATTGTGGAAGACGCGGCCGCCCGCGCCGCGGCCTTCGCGGCCACGCCCTCGCTC
>JAAYZJ010000036.1 GCA_012514915.1 Lentisphaerota bacterium
AAGCGCCAGATCGCCGGATGGCGCCCCAGCACGCAGAACGCGAACACGCCGAAGACGACGGCCAGGAGACGGGTCATCATCGTCTCGACCGTGTAGAAGCGGCCAAGCTGGATGGGGGGCACGATCTCGTGCAGCCAGCTCGACCAGGCGATCCCCGCCAGCGACCGGGTGATGCAGAAGAGCGAGATCGTCGCGAACAGCAGGACCCCCGCGGCGCGTAGACCGGCGACGTGCAGCACCACGGGGGTCAGGACGATCGGCATCACCAGCAGGTTGCGCGCGGTCCAACCCGTCATCAGGACGCGTTTCGAGCCGTACCGTTCCGCCAGCGGCTTGGTCAGGATGCCCAGGCACCCGGCGAAATAGAGGAGCGAGAACAACACCCCCACGGCACGCCGGTCGATCCCCAGCGCCCGCGCATGCAGTACGAGCACCGGGCCGATCAGGCACTGCCACGACAGGACGTTCAGAAAAAGAAACAGGAGGAATCGGATGGCGCCGTCGGGCAGCGCGTGCAGGTTGAGAAGGCGGAACAGGCCGGCGGCGCTGCGTCGGGACAGCAAGGAGAGGGTTGAGGCATGCATAGCGGGGTGGTGAAGCATCACGGCGCGTCGGGAGCATCGGCCGGTGCCGGGGACGTCCCGGACGCCTGCTCGTAGCAGGGCAGCAGCGCGTCGCCGGCGGGCGGTTCATTCCCCGCGCCGGCCGCGCCGGGCGCCGCGCGCACGGCCGGGCGCATGCGCCCGGCCACCCACAGACCCAGTTCGAAGAGTAGCCACGTGGGAACCGCCAGGATCAGCTGGCTGACGACGTCGGGCGGTGTGAACACGGCGGCCAGGATCAGCACGACGATCAGCGCATAGGGCCGGGAGGCGCGCAGGGACTCGATCCGGACCAGGCCGAAGCGAACCGCCAGGCAGACCCACACCGGCATCTGGAAAAGGACGCCCGACGCGAGGATCAGCGTGCCGGCCAGCGACACGAACGCGCCGATCCCGATCATCGGCGCCACCTGCTCCGAGGCAAAGGTGGCGGAAAACCGCATGACCAGGGGAAGCAGCACCAGGACGCAAAAAACACCGCCGGCCAGAAACAGGAGCGACGAGGCGACGAGCCAGAGGCTCAGCATCTTCCGTTCGCCTGCATGCAGCGCCGGCACCAGGAAACGCCAGAGGCGGTTGGCCGCATAAGGATAGCAGAGCACCGCCGCCAGCACGGCCCCCGTCTTCATCTGGACGACAAACACGTCCAGGGGCGAGAAATAGTGCAGCCGGACGATCGCCCCGCTCCGGCACCAGTCCAGCAGCCGCGAAACGGCCGCGGGCGCCAGGGCGAAACCGATCGGCAGCGCGATGGCCCAGGAGGCGAGACAGCCCAGCAGGGTGCGGCGCAGCGCCTCGAGATGCTCCAGAAACGTGCTGTTAGCCGTTGGCGTCATCCTCGTCCGTCTTCTTCGGCTTGTCATCGTCGGCCGCGGCCAGCTTCTCGCTCTCGTTCATCAGCGCATCGGTTTCCTTTTGCAGCTCCCGCTTCGCCTTCTTGAATTCGTACGAAGCCCGGCCGAGCGCCTTGGCGATCTCGGGAATCCGCCTGGCGCCGAACACGAGCAGGACGATCAGCAGGATGAATAGAATTTCCGGCAGTCCAATGGACATGGTGAGGTTCCTTTCCTAGGCGTTTTTCAACGGACGCATCCCGGCGCGGAACGCGTCCACGTGTGCTTGCTCGGCCGGCTAAATCAACCATTCCTCGTCGGCTTCCGGCGGCGGAAGGGCCGGCCGCTTCAACCGTTCAACGGGGTCGTCGGCCAGGGTCTGGATGGGGACAGGCCTGACCGTCATCGCCCGCTCGGGACGGGACGGGCAGGGGTAGCTGCAGTTGCCGCAGCCGATGCAAAGGGCTTCATCCAGTTCGGGAACCGGGCACGGATGCCCCTCGTGCTGGACCATGCGCAGGGCGCCGGTGGGGCAGTGCTCGGCACAGGCCCCGCAGTGGACGGCCTCGACCACGGCGATGCAGCGGGAAGGGTGGAACACGGCCATCCCGATCCGGCAGCGTTGCTTGGCCGCCAGGCCGATGGGCCGGATCGCCCCCGTCGGACAGCGCGTCGAGCAGGTTCGGCAGTTGAACTCGCACATCCCCCGCGTGTAGTCGAGATGGACAATCGGCGCCGCCGAGTTGCCCGGCCGCAGCACGCGGCCCGGGCAATGGGCGACGCACAGGAGGCATCCCGTGCATGCCGCCGCGAACCGCACCGCGCTTCCCGCGCCGGGGGGATAGATGGCCGCAGGGGGGGCTGCCAACGGGGCGACTCCGCCCGGCTTGAGCCACCGGGCCAGCGCCGCCGAGACCAGCGCCGTTCCACCCAGTCCAATCAGGAAGCGCCGCCGCGACGGATCGGCATCGCCGTGGCGCGGGGTGGCCGGTGCGGCGCCGCGGCGCCCCGCGGCATACCAGACCACGGCATCCCGCGGGCAGACGGCCAGGCAGTTCATGCAGCGGACGCAGCGCTCGTTGTCGAGCGTGGCGCCCGCCAGATCGATGCACCCCGTCGGACAGACGGCCACGCACTTGCCGCACCGGACACAGTCGGACGGGTTCAGGCGCAGGCGCATGACTCCGTGCCTGGCCAGCAGCCCCAGGATCGTTCCGACGGGGCAGAGCGCCGTGCAGAAGAAGCGCCGCCGCCAGAGCGCCAGCACCGCCAGCGCAAGGAGCGCGGCCGCGCCCACCGCGAGCCCCGACGCCGTCGGCGCACCGTTGCCCGCGGGCGGCGGCAGCCCCGTCGCCCGCGCCACCCCGGCGTAAAACGGCAGCAGCAGGCCGGCGGCCAGCTTGCCGAAGACGGTCAGGGGCTCCAGCCACTGCGCCGGCAGGTGCCAGCCCGCCGCGATGGCGCCCGCCGTCAAGGCCAGCAGCGAATAGCGGAGACGTTTGGCATTCCTCCGCGGCCCGAGTTTCTTCCGCGCAGGGCAGGCGATGGCATCCTGCAGGACGCCCAGCGGACAGAGCGCGGCGCAGTAGACGCGTCCGAACAGGAGGGTCAGCAGCACCACCAGCGCCGCAACCGCCAGCGGCGCCCGCAGTCCCGTCGCGATGGTCCGCAGCACGGCCGTGCCCGCCTGGGGCGGCACCGGGAGCCTCCAGAGGAAACCCGCCAGGGCCGATGCCAGGACGATCGCGGCGACGATCCGCCGCAGCCCGCGTCCGCTTCGGATCATGCGTCGATTCTCACGATGTCCATGGCGGCCGTATCCATCGTGCCGAGCTTGTGGGCCTCGCCCATGGCGAGATAGGGAACCTTTTCGGCGGGATAGTCGATGACCTTCAGCGCGAGGGTGTCGGCCGCCACGATGTCGCGCGAGAGGATCATGTACTTGCGCTCAACGATATCGGCCGTGCTCACCCCGCGGGGACCGTTGGCGACCATCACGCGGTAGGCATCGATCACATTGAGGTCCGGCTTCCGGTAGAGGATGCTGTCGGCGATGCACTGCGGGAGGTTGTTCTGGTGCATGAAGCGCCGGTCCCAGACGACCCCCATCCAGTTCTTCATGGCGGCGGTCATCTTCGCCCCGCCGTGGTTCTTCAGCACCGGCACGTTGATCACCACGTCCGCATCCAGCAGCGCCTGGTGGACGAGCGCCCGCTTCATCCGGACCGCCGCCCCGCAGGTGCGTTCCTGATAATCCTGGATCTTGTCGGCCGAGACCACCCGTGCGCCCGCCTCTTGGGCGGCGGCCGCGATCCCGCTGTTCTTGTAGCACCGCTCCCCGTTGTTGCAGGTGTGGTCGAAGACGGTCACCCCGGACGCACCGGCCGCCAGCGCCTGACGGGTGATTTCCGCCACCAGTTCGGGCGAGGTGTTGGCCCCCTCCTCCGGTGTCCGGTCCCAGGCGATGTTCGGCTTGACCACCACGCTCTGGCCCGGCTTGACGAAAGCCTTCATGCCGCCCAGCGCCTCGATCCCCTTGCGGAACAGGTTGACCGGATCGGCGTTGCGAACGGCAACGACCCTTGTCTTGCCGGGTCCGGGCAGCAGGTTCTCCGCCGAGGAACGCCAGTGGACCGTGGTCGCCGCCGTAGCCACGGCCGCCGTCTTCAAGAATTCGCGTCTATCCATGCTTGCACCTGAGGTTGGGGGTTGGATTCGCCATCGATTGGGCAACGCGCCGTTGGCCGGTATTGTACAGGATTTCCGCCGCACGCATCAAGAAGCACGAATCGTCAAGGGCGGCGCGATGCAGCTCGGCCCCTGGCAGGGCGTCTACCTGTGCGCGTTCGACGGCCCGCGGATCCGCCACGTCTGGATCCGGCAAGCGGGCCCTCCGTCAATGGCTCATGGCGTAGGTGATGACGGCGATGGCGACGCGCAGGGCGTCGTCGGCGGTGAGCCCGCGGGCGTAGCCGTTCGATTCGCGGTTGAGGCCGCTGAAGCAGTCGAAAGGCGTGTAGACGACGACCAGGTTGCCGTCCTGGATGATGCCGTGGAACTGCGGCCACTGGAGCGTCGGGTCCTCGCGCAGCGCGGCGGCGGTGTACTCAACCTGCCCGACCGGATTCCACGCGCCGCTGAAGAGCCGGTGCGTGGGCGGCAGCGGAATGAGTTCGGCATCGGGCAGGACGCGCGCGATCTCGCGCCGGAAGGCCTCGTCGAAGGGGCTCAGTCCGGCGGCGGCGCTGGCGAAAATCGTGCCGCCGCGCCGCAGGTAGTTGCGCAGGTTGCCGATCTCGCTCTCGCTCCACTCGAAATCGTAGTGTCCGGTGAGGAGCAGAAGGGGTTCGTGCAGCAGCGCCTCGTCGTCGAGGGCCAGGTAGCGCGGCGTGTAGTCGACACCCAGGCCGGTGTTGCGGTTCAGTCCGCGCAGCAAACTGTTCTGCAGGGCGGGATTGACGTTCCAGCTTCCGGTGTAGCGTCCCAGCACAAAACGGAAGACATCGCCGGGCCGCGTCTGTCCCGAATACTGGGGGAAAGTCTGCGCCAGGAAGCGGCCGTATTCGGTGTTCCCGAGGACGTAGGCCACGAGGTTGACGCCGAGGCGGACGGCCGATTCGCCGACGATGTGGCGGCCTGCCGGATGGTAAGCCGTTTCGCTCCAGGCGGCGCCGAAGCCGTCGGGCACGAGGATGACGGCGGCCCGCGTGCCGATATCGAGCGCGTGGATGGATGGATCCCGCATGAACTGGACGCCGTTGACCATGGTCATGACCTGTCCCACGCGGTAGCGGCTGGAGTAAATCGGGTGATCGAGCGGAATCCGCATGAAGGTCTTCTGCGGAAAGACGCGCCGCATCTCGCGCACCACGGCGCGGGAGAACTCATCGCGCCCGCGGGCCGCGTTGAAGAGGATCGTGCCCCCGTCGAGGATGTAGCGGCGCAGATTCTCGACCTCGGCCTCGGACAGGATGAAGTCGTAGTCGCCGGTCATGTAGAGGAGCGGGATATCGAGCGGATCGAAGCGGGCCGAGGCGAGCGGCTGGGTGGCGTAGGTGTAGTTGTTGCCGTCCGCCAGGCGCTCGTTGGTGTAGCGCATGATGCGGAAACCGTCGTCCTTGAAGCTCTGCCACTGGTCGAAGACCTGTTCGGTGCCGTCGGGATGGACGTACTTGAGCTTCTCGCCGTACTCGAGCTTGACCATGACGGTCAGGGTGGTGGGCGGCGGCGGGCGCCGTTCCTGAGAGCGCCGCATGCTGGGGCCGTTCTCACCGAACAGGAACGTGTCTTCGCCGCTGGCCTGCGTGCGGGGAGGCGACTTGAGGGGCGGCGGCGGCTTGGCGTCGGGCGGGGGGAAGTTGACGATGCGCTGGGCGAAGAGCCCCTCGCCGCCCAGCAGCAGCAGAGCCGGCCCGCACAGCAGGAGGCGGCGGAAAAGGGATGTCGGATGCGGACTCACGGCAATTTGATTTCCAGGGTGGCGACGGCCGCGTTGGGCGCGGGACGGAACCAGGCGTCGCGGGGTTCGATAACCTGTGCATGCAGCGGCTTCGGGTCGGGTGCGCCATCGGCCTGGAACCGCCGGACGGTCAGATCGTAGAAGGGGGGATCGGCGACCTCCTCGTTCCCCTTGATGCTCCAGGAGCGGACGATGAGCGGACGCATGGTGCCCGGCAGGGGCGACCAGCCCGACGGCCCGACATCGGCCGGCGAGTTGCGCACGTTGAGATCGGCGGCGCCATCCTTGGGGACGCCGCCCGAGACGGCAGCCGTCGCGACCTGGACGATGGAGCGGGGCGGCACCTTGCCCGTCAGGCGCACGACGAGGTAGTTCATCGCCTGGACCCAGAAACCCTCGGCCGGGCGCTTGCCGGTGAGTCGGATCGCCTTGGAATCGAGATTGGCGTTCAGCAGCGTCACGGACGAACTATCGAGCAGCAGTGGCACGGCGTCGGGGGCGAGGGCCTCGAACACGGCATCGGTCAACTGCAAGGCGGACTGGCGCAGGACGACGCCGTTCTTCCGGGCGGCGGCGACCCGCAGATCCTCGACGACGCCGCTGCTGTGCGCCAGTTCGACGCCGCCCACCGCGTTGCTGATGGCGTTGCCCTTGATCATGCAGTTGCGGCCGTGCGTCCCGGCGATGGCGACCTGCTGGTTGAAAAACCGGTTGTCGAGGAGGGAGACATCGACCTCATGAGCGAAATTGATCGCCTGGTTGTAGCCATCGATCAGGTTGCCCCGGCAGGCGCTGAGGCTGCCGCGGGCGAGGGTGATCGCGCTGGTCACCCGCACGGGCTGTGCGCCGATGCGGAAGACGTTGTCCCGGACGACCGCCGTGTCGCAATAGGCCAGCCGCACCGCCGCGCCGTTGGTGAAGTGGCAGGCGATGATGTTCAGGCGCTGATTGGGTTTGTAGCCGGTGTTGTCGAGGTTGGAGGCCTGCACGCTGACCGCCGCGATGGCCACCCGCTGCAGGTCGATCATGGCCTCGCCTTCGGCCACGACGCGGCCGCCCGATGCATCGCTGCCCGGCGCGGCGGCAAGGGTGAGGTTGGGCACCCCTCCCCCGCCGGCTCCGGCCGGCGCGCCGTAGAGCAGCAGGCCGCCGCCGCGGAGGAGGTTCACCGTCCGGTCCTGCAACGTTTCGGCAACCAGTTCCAGGCCGGCCTGGCTGCCGGGATCGCGCGTGGCATCGGCACGAATGGTGCCGTAGACGGTGACCGGGCCGTTCACCACCAGCACGTTGGTTCCGCCATCCATGCGGAAACTCAGGACGCCGCTGGGATCGACCGCGAGCCCCGCACAGTGCGGCCTTCCGTCCCGGGGAACATCGAAATGGACCGTGTCGGCGCCGCTGATGACGACCCGGTTCGACACACCCGGCACGACACCGCCGTGCCAGGTTTGCGGATCGCTCCAGCGTCCGCCGCCCATGCCGTTGGAACTGCGGACATCGGCCTCTCCGGCGTGTGCCCGCGCGACACCGGCCAGGAGAACCACCAGCGCCGACAGGCGCCGCCAGCACAAGCTTGGCCGCCGGGGCGTGCAGGATTGATGGGGGTAGGCGTTCATAGTCTTTCGAAGGATCGGCCCGTTCACGGGGTGTCCCTGCCTTCCATGAAATTCAACAGCGCCTCCTCCTGGCGCGCCGTGACCGGCCGCAGCCGCAGCCCGTGAATCTGCTGCACACCGTGCCAGTTGACAAACGTGAGTGTGATCCTCCCCTCGCCGGCCATGGGCGCCTGCAGACGGGCCGCGCCCATGAAATCGAGACCGAAGGTGCGGATGACCGGCACCGAACGGGGCGGGATCGACGTGCCGGCCCAGCGGACTTCAACTTGTGGAATCGCAATGGCGTGGGAGTCCGTCGTCTGGTTGCTGAACCAGAACTCGAGCCAGTAGGTTCCCTCGCTAATCAACTGGGGAACCTCGAAGGTCATGGAAAAGGCTGGGTGTGGCGCGGCGAGGCGCTCGAAGGTGAGCGAGTTGGTCGACCCGGCGGACGCACCCAGCAGCAGGACCGGCGGCACTCCCGCGAATACGGCTTGGTCGAACGACACGGTGCGGTCGAGGCGCGCCTGCGCCAGGCGGCCATCCGCGGCGGCCTGGCGCGTGCCGGCGACGATGTTGCGGAAGGCGTCCAGCTTGCGGCTCTCGTGCAAAGCCGCATCGCTTTCCCGGATGACGTCGAGCCACTTGAGCGATTCGTCGAAGTGATCGAGCCGGTAGTGGGCGTCGGCGAGCCCCGCCATGGCCTGCGAGTGGTAGCCGCTCCATTGCGGCATGCGCAGCAGAACCTCGTAGTTGAAGATCGATTCCTCGTAGAAGCCGGCATGGCGGTCAGACTCGGCCCGCAGGAAGCGGAACAGCCCCTCGACTTTCTGCTCGGGGTACTCCTGTTCGATCCGCTCAAGAACCTGGCGCGACTGGCGGATGCTGCCGTCGCGCAGGAGCTTCTCGGCCGTGCGCAACAGTCCACCCCGCTTGGCGAGATCGGCGACCGAGGCGAGCTGGCCCGCGGGCCGGCCGAGGCTGTCGGCCAGACGGTAGGTCGACGCCGCGCGCGGGACGTCGCCCATCGCCAGGTACATGTCGCCCCAGGCGATCGCGGCTTCGCGGACCGAATCGAGCGTCTGGCGGCGGTTCCCGTCGACGATGGCGGCGTAGTCCTTCGCGGCGGCGTCGAAATCCTGCAATTGACGCCAGTGGATTTCGGCCCGCTTCATCTGGACGGCGATGGTCAGGGCGCGCACGGACCGGGCGGCGTCGAGGGCCTTCTCGCCGACGATGAGGGCGTCGGACGAGCGTCCCTGGCGGGCGAGCGCCTCCATCAGAGCCGTCATCAACTGAATCCGGTACTGGAGATCCTGCAGGGGCTCGCGCAGCAGACGCACCGCGACGGCCTCCACCAGCGGCCAGCGTTCGGGCTGGCCGCATTGGCGCAGCAGGGCGAAGGCCAGGGCGAGCTGCGGAGGCCCCAACTCGTCGAGATCGACCCGCGACAGCGCGCGGACGGCATCGCCGAGGGTCAGCGGGCTGGTCGGCACCGGGGCTGGCCAGACATGCAGCCGGCGCTTGAACGGCGGGAGGCCCGGATGGGCCAGCATCGCGACCTCGACATCGCCGGGGGCGAAGTAGAGATGCTCGATGGCCGCGCCGGCGCCGTGCTGCCCGTCGCCGAAA
>JAAYZJ010000386.1 GCA_012514915.1 Lentisphaerota bacterium
CCGGCCCGGTGCAGGCCGACAAGGTCGACGCGCGCTACGAGAACGGCGTGCTGACGATCACCGTCCCCAAGGCGCCCGACCTGCCGGTCGACCCCCGGACCATCCCGATCCGTTGAGCGTTCAGCGTGCCATCGCGCCGCCTTCAGCGGCGGACGGCACGGATCCGGCCATGCAGTACGCGGACTGCCGATCTTTCGACATCGTCTGACGTGTCCTCCGGCGCAGCCTGTGGGTCGATCACCGATCCGGGCGCAGCCCGATCTCGCGGATGCGCCGGTCCCCCTCGACGTTGGCGGCGCTGTGTCCGCCGCACGGTTCGGTGGAGATGGCTTTCACCACATCCGGAGGCAGACTGTTGTAGGCGGCGAACACCGAACTGGGCGAGCAGAGCGTGTCGAGAAAGCCCGTCGACAGGTAGGTTTCGCAGCGGATCCGCGCCGCGAAAAAGGCGCCGTCGAAGTAGCCCAGCGTTCGCTGCATGATCCAGGCGAACACGTCGGGGTTGTCGTTGAGAAAGGCGTTGCCGGCGACCGGCCATCCGGGGGTGCGCCGCGCCCGGCGTCCGTCGAGGTCGCAGAAGGCGGGGTAGCTGCTCCAGCAGAGCGAGACCCGGGGCTCGAGCGCGGCGGCCACCAGCGCCTGCGCGCCGCCCTGGCTGCCGCCCTGGACGACCAGGTTGCGTCCGTCCCATTCGGGCAGGGTCTTGATGTAGTCAAGCGAACGCAGGACACGCAGGAAGAGAAAGCGCATGTAGTACTTTTCCGGATCGCCGACATCGCGCAGCGGATAGAAGCCGAGGCGCGCCTGCTCGGCCCGGTAGTAGTCGGGAGGCTGCTTGTTCCGGAGACCATTGGCATTGATGTTGAAGAAAACATAGTTGGTGCCGAAGGAGAAGTCCTGATGGGCGCTGAAGATGCCGTAGCCGTGGTAGTTGACCAACGCCGCCAGCGACCGCGCCGCGGCCCGCTTCGGGATGCAGAGAAGCCCCGAAACCGGCCGGTCGCCCAGGCAGTCGAGCTGGATGTCGAAGCTGTCGAAATCGGCGCGGTAGCGCTCCGGCACGTCGACGGGCGTGCGGCGCGGGTTCATCGGCACACGGTCCAGCGCTTCCCGCTGCCGTTTCCAGAAGGCGTCGAAATCGGCGGGCTCGATGCCGCCGGGACGGATGCGCGGCGGATCGGCCATCGCGCCGATGCGGCCGCGCGCAACCGCGCGGCCGGACTCATCGGGGAGAACGACCTCGATGTAGACCCAGCCGGGCACTTGCAGCGCCGTCGCCACCACGGTTTCCTCAACCGTGCTTAGGCACTCGCCCGCTTCGTGCAGGTCGCCGTCGCCAACGATGCGGTAGGTCAGGCGTTTGCCGTCCACGGGATGGCCATCCTCGAACAACCGAATGCCGAAACGAATCCGCTCGCCAACCTTGTAGATGGCGTTGGTCTTGTCGGTGACGACCCGCACTTCGACCTTGGGCGCCGCGCCCGCCAGGAAGGCCAGGACAACGCACCCCGCGATGATGATGATTTGTTTCATGCCGTCAACGGCGCAACGTTACAAAATCAAATTGTTCCAGCGGCATTTTCAACACAAGCGCATCCCCGCGGTCCTCGACCTCCAGCTTGCCGTAGGCCGCTTCGGCGTGAACGGGCTGGCCGCATTCCCGCTTGGACACGGTCACATCCAACGTATTGACTGGCGTGCCGCTGAAATTGACCAGGGCAATATGATAATCGTCGCCGTTACGCATCAGATTGGCCTCCACGAAGGGGTGTGATGTCGTGACGGAGGCCCCCATCCGTGGCCAAACCTGCCGCAGAAGCTGCGCCAGGGCATCGCGCAGCAGCGGCTTGCACTGCGGAAAGAGCTTCAGACTGAGGTCTTCGCCGCCACGGCCATACGGCTGCTTGGGAAAGGCCTGGTAAAAATAGCTGATGCCGGGGAGAAATCCCATGAGGAGTGCGCGTCCCTCGCCGAAGGCGTTGGTGACGACAGCAGGTTGTCCCGCCGCAAACGTGCCGACGACCCCGCCGCCCGCGGCGGTGAACGTCTGGCGAGCGCCCAGCACGGGCAGCTTGCCACCGTCGAATCCCGCGACCGTGATCGCGTCGGTCGGATGGGCATGGATCAATTCGAGTTTCGCCCGCGGCGCCTGCAGGAACTTCTCCAGTTTGTTGTCCGCGGCACCATCCGCATAAGCTTGACCGGGAATGTATTCCCTGCCCTGCTCGGCCGCATACTGGCGCTGCCCCTTGATGCCGTAGACCTCGGTCAGCGTGTCCAGCGGCCGGTTGAACTCGTCCAGCAGGCCACCACCCGCACCGGAGACGAGCACGCCGCCCGCCTCAACCCATCGGCGAATCTGCTCCGCTGCACGGCGGGTCGTGTGGTCGCCGACCATGACATAGACCTGGTAGTCCTGGAGACGGCCCTCCTCGATGTCGGCGTCGGAAAGAAGTTCGACCGGAAGTTGCAGGTGGCGTAGCAGGATGTAGAGGTAATGCCGTTCCAACTGATACAGGACATTGCCCGGCATGTTGAAGCCGGGATCGGAGGCGACGGCCTGCTCCCAGACCGTGGTCGTCTCTGACCATCCCAGCGCGACCTTGCCGGGAACCATCTTGGCAGGCACGAGATGGTCCTCGACTCCGCCGATCGCATGGGACGCGCGCTTCCAGGCCTTCAGGATCTCCACCGTCGCCCAATCGCCGCAGGTGGCGTAGCAGTAGCCCTTGACACCATTGGCCGCAAGGGCATAGGCGGTCATCTCCGCATACTCGGGCGGATAGCCATACAGATGCCAGGAGAAGACTGCCGTCGTCGAATCGAGGCGCGTATCGGGATGGTACTTCGCGCAGGCGCGGGCCAGCGCCCCCTGGTACGACTCCGTCTGCGGCCCGAGGTAATGAGCCATGCCACAGAGCCCCCAGGTGTTCTCCGTGCCAAAGGCGGTGGCCCCACGCTTGCGGAAG
>JAAYZJ010000387.1 GCA_012514915.1 Lentisphaerota bacterium
AAGCTTGCACCGGAACACTCCGAGCCACGCGTGCTCACCCTGATGGGCAAGCCCGGGGTCGACAGCCTCCTCGCCTTCAAGCGGCGCTTCGAGGCGATCACGCGCCGCCTGGGCAAGGAGCAGTATCTCACCTATTACCTGATCGCGGCCCATCCCGGCTGCACCGAGGACGACATGCTCCGCCTGCGCGACTTCGCGCGGCGTCAGTTGGGCGCACGGCCGCGGCAGGTGCAGATCTTCACGCCGACGCCTTCGACACTCTCGACCGCTATGTACTGTACGCGGCTCGATCCCGCGACCGGCGCACCGGTGTTCGTCGCACGCGGGACACGCCAGCGCGAACAGCAAAAAGAGGTCATGCTCCAGGCGTGATCAATAGCGGATGGCCAGCATCTCGGTTGTGGACAGGGTCGGTAGCACAACCTCGATCGCATCGCCGCGTGGCGCGAAGGGCAGCTCGATCCCCAGCGTCGTGGCAGTCACAGACCGCACACGGGCGGGCTTGATACCGTGGATCAGCAGCTTCAGATCGGCCAGCGGTTGACGGGGATAGTTCACAAGCACCACGACGGCGCCGTCGCCGCTCTCGCGCAACCCGGCCTCGACCACCGGCACCCCGACCTCTACAGGTGGACGGACGCCCGCCTCGTGCACGGGTGCAGCGATGGCTTCACGCAACGCGGCCGGATAGACTCCAGGGCTGTAGCAGTCGGCATAGCGGCCGGGGTTCTCCTCCTTGTCGACCGTGCCGCCGCGCAGATAGGTAAGCCCCGGCAGCCCCGCCAGCAGCAGGGCGCGTCCCTTGCCATCACGCCGCTCCAACAGCGCGGGGGCATCATCGGAGAAGAAGCGCCCGCGTATCCTCGTCGCCCCGTCCAGCGGCGTCACCACGATCCGCAATCCGGCGTTTTCGAACTGGCCCTCATCGGTAACGATATAGTCGAGCAGTGGCAACGTATACAATTTCTCGGTGCTGCGCGGAATGGTGGCGAAGTGGACTTCCCCTTGACGTGCACCGAAAACCGGCGCCAGCGCATCCAGCGGACGATCATACTCGTCGCGGCTGCCTGCCGCGGCCGTGCCGATCAACGTGCCTCCGTCGCGCACCCAGGCGGCGATCGCCCCGGCGGCGGCCGACGTGATGTTCGGTCCGACGATGTACAGCACCTTGAACTTCGCCAGCTCGCCACCGACCACATCCTCCTCGGCCAGAATCTCGACGGGGATCTGCGCGTGCTGCAGGGCGAGGAACAGGCCGATGTGCTCGGCCAGCCAGGCGGTGTTGGCGCCGTGCCGCCCCCAGGTCCACACGTCCGTCGGCATGGCGTACAGAAGCGCGACCTGCGCCGGCCGCGGACGCGAGGCCAACAGCAGATCCTCGATGCCACCGATGGCGTAGTTGATGCGGCGGATCACCGGGAAGTTTTCGTCCTTCTCCGACGCGTGGTCGCCGCCGGCATACCAGGGACCGTAGGAGAAATAGGAGAGGTAGTTCATGCCATGCGCCAGGCTGGAATAGACCGCGAACTCAATGTCAAGCGGCTGGCGGTGCATGACTGCAGCCAGTTGCAGGCCGGGGTCTGTCTTGTGACGCGTGCCGCAGCGGATCATCTCCATCTCCCAGGAGATGAACTGGTAGGAGGCGGTCAGGTTCTTCCACCCCTCGACCCCCATGTCGCGCACGCCGGGCGCCAGGCGGATCGAGTGGAGCAGATCGACGCCGTGCGCCGTCATCGAACCGGTGTTCATGAAGGCGTCGGAGGTCATGTTGATCGTGTAGAGCGGCTTGGCGAGATAGGCGGGGTAGTGCGCATCCAGTTGACGGATGACGTTGGCCAGCGTCCAAGGGCGGAACCAGACCTTGGGATAGATGGTTCGGTCAATCGCCAGCGTCGTCAGGCAGGGGAATTTCTCGGGGCGCTTGCCGTAGACCGGTTTCACGAGACGTTCGCGGGCCAGACGCTGCGTCTCGTCGGCGAGT
>JAAYZJ010000388.1 GCA_012514915.1 Lentisphaerota bacterium
CTTTCTGCGCGTTGGGATTGCGGGCACGATTGCTCTTCTTGGCGGATTTGGGCTGGTCGAGAACTTCGAACTTGATGAGCTTGCGCATGTCGGAAGCAGCCGGCGGCCAGCAACAAGCCCAGCAGTCCGAGGCGGACGGGGCGCCACCCGGCGGCCGGCGCCCATGCGGTCTTCATTCGAGTAGCGTGCATGTCGAGTAGCCTAACACAACGCCAACAGCCACGTGACGCGCCAACCATGATAATCGTGTTACGATTGTGTTAGGATTTGGTTAGCGCCACACCACCCGACCCACCGCCCCCATGATTGGCAACACCGTTGCCGCCCCACTCATCGTTTTCTTCGTTTCCTTCTTCGTTTTCATTTACGCTCGCCCGTGCGTTGTGCTAGTATTCGTAATAATTCGAAGTCGCAGGCGGTAGCGACGGCATGGAACCGCAGAGGCCTCTTGTCGCCTGGCGCACGGCTAACGATGAAAACAACTCGACGAACGGACTGGCTCGTGTTGAGCCTGGGAGGCCTGCTCATCTGGGCGGTGGCCACCTGGCCGCTGGTCACCCAGTTCGGCCACGCCATTCCCTCCACGGATCGCCTGCATGCGGCACAGGCCAGCAGCCTCGAGCTGACCCCCGGCGACCATCTGCAGCTCTTCTACCATTTCTGGCTCGCCCGCGACATGCTGGCGGGGCGAACGCCTCTGTTCCACAACGTCTACGAGTTCAACATGGGGCAGGCCGAGCGAGCGCCCGCGTTCGATCCCTGCTATGCGCCTTTTTCCCTGGTTTTCGCCGCTCTTTCCCCTTGGCTCGGCGATGCCGCCGGCTGGAATCTGGCGGGGATCGCCTCGGTGTTGCTGGGTTTATTCGGCGCCTATGTCCTCGCACGACGCTACGGGCGATCCCGCTGGCTGTCGATCCTGGTCGCCCTGCTGGCAACCGCCTTTCCGTTCCGGTGGATCACCCTGCTGGCGGGGAGTCCGACCGGCTTCGGCATCGGCCTGGTCCCCTGGGTGTTCGCCGGCCTGGACATCGCCGTGCGCGACCGGCGTGCCGCGGGCGGCCTGATGGCGGGACTCGGCTTGCTCGGAACCTACGGCACGGATTTGCACTGCTTCTATTTCGCGATGCTCGCCACGCCGGCCTGGTGTCTGTTCGCCTGGTTCACCGAGCCGGGATCCTCGCGCGATTGGCGCCGGTACCGGGCCACCGCCCTTGCCCTTCTGCCGGCGGTGATGCTGGCGCTCCTGGCGCTGGCGCTGAGCCAACTGGCCAGCCGCAACCTGGCCCGCAGCGGCATGGCCGCCGGCCGCGACTGGCAGGAGGTCAAGCTGTTCTCCCCCATCATGAGCGGCCTGTTCCGCTGGAGTCATCTGGGGCCCTCCAACCATATCTTCCTGGGCCGTTCACTGACGCTGCTGCTCATCCTGGGCTTTGGCCTGCAGGGATGGCATCGTCTCAGCCGCCGCGCCGCGCCTGCGGCGCATCCATCCACTCCGGATAGGGAGGATGGACGCTATCGGGACGCGATGACCATCCTGGTTTCGCTGGCCATCGCCGGGATCATCCTCATCGCCTTCGGCACTCATGGCCCCTTCGATGGCTTGCCGCTGAAGGCCGCGCGGAAGCTCCTGCCGCGTTTCGTCATGATCCGGCAGACGGTCAAGATCTTCTGCCTGATGCCCAGTCTCTTGACCGTCCTGCTGGCCCTGCTGTTCGGCGCGCGGCCGGCCTGGGGCTCCCGCAGCCGCGCCGTGCTGACCACGCTGGCCATCCTGCTCGGAGGGGCATCGATCGTGGAGACGGGATGCTGGCTGCGGGCCGGTCTGTGCACACTGCCGCGCGAGATGCCGGCCTACGAGACCGTGGCGCGGCACGCCGCGCAGACCGGGCTTGACAAGCCGCGGGCCGTCGCCATTCCGCTGTGGCCCGGGGATTCCCATTACTCGTCGGTCTACGAATACGGCATCACACGGTCGCGGCTCCGGCTGCTCAACGGCTATTCGCCCGCCGTCCCCGCCGACCACGCCGAGCGGGTCATCGAACCGCTTTACAGTCTCAATCTGGGGGTGCTGACAGA
>JAAYZJ010000037.1 GCA_012514915.1 Lentisphaerota bacterium
ATTCATCAAGCTGTATGCCGAGTTTCTCTCGCTGGACGCCGAACCGCTCGTCAAGGAGTTCAACACCATCTATTCGGGCGCGCAGCGCCCGGTGGTCGCGACGCGAATCATCAAGCCGGCCGAGGCGCCTCCGGCGCCCGCCGCACCGGAGACGGCTCCGGCCGCGCCACCCCGCCAGCCCATCATCGCGCACCAGGCCGTGACGCCCGCGAACCTTGCAACGCCGCCGCCTCCGGCCGTGCCCGCGCGTCCCGAACTGCACCTGGACGCCGAACCGGGTGCGGCGGCCAGCGCCACGGCCCAGGCCCTCGATGACCTGTTCGGGACTCCCGCGCCCCGCCGCCAGGCGCGGATGGATGCGCCGGGAACCCGCGCCGCGGTCGGCGGGGAACCGCCCCTCCCCTCGCTGGCCGCGCGGCTGGGAGCGCGCGGCCGCGAAGGCGTCGCCGCGGCGGCGGCGTGGCTCCGCACGCAGACCGAGGCCATCAACCGGTTGCCGCGCGGGCGCCGCCCGGTCCCCCTGGCGGCCGCGGCGGGTGTCGTGATCCTCGCGGGGCTGGTCGTCTGGCTCGTCGCCCGCCGTCCGGCGGAACAGCGGGCGGACGAGTCGCCCGCCCGCGCCCCCGCCCTTGAAATCGCCAATGTCCTTCCCCCCCCGGATCCGTATGTCGATTGAACCCCCGCTCACGGTCGGTCTCATCAGCCTGGGCTGCGCCAAGAACCTCGTCGACACGCAGATCATGTCGGGCGTGCTGCTGACGGAGGGCTTGACGCTGGCCCATGACGCCAACCATGCCGACATCGTCCTGATCAACACCTGCGCCTTCATCGAGGCGGCCCGCGAGGAGGCGTCCGCGATCATCGACGAGATGTCGGCGCACAAGGCCGGGGGCGGTTGCCGGGCGGTCATCGTGACGGGCTGCCTGCCGCAGCGCTACCGGGGCGCGCTCGCCGCCCGCTTCCCGCAGGTCGATGCCTGGCTCGGGGTCGACGAACTCGAATCAATCGCCCACGTCGCGCGCGAGGCCGCGGCGCGCCCGCCGGACGCGCCGCCCGTCGTCCTCGTGAGCAGCCAGCCAAAGGCCCTGTTCGCCCCGCGGATTCCGCAGCTCGCGTTCAGCCACCCCGCCAGCGCCTACCTGAAGATTGCCGAAGGGTGCAATCATGCCTGCGCCTTCTGCGCGATTCCCGGGATCCGGGGCCGTTTCCGGTCGCGCCCGGTCGACGCCCTCGTCGCCGAGGCGCGGGCCCTGCTGAAAGATGGGCGCCGTGAGTTGAATCTGGTCGCGCAGGATTCAACCGGCTACGGCCGCGACCGGCGCGGAGCGCCGCGCCTGGCCGGGCTGCTGCGCGCGCTCGACGCCCTCCCCGGCCGCTTCTGGATCCGGATTCTCTACGGCTACCCCGCCGCGGTCGGCGACGACCTGCTGGCGGCGATGGCCGGCGCGCGGCACGTCCTCCCCTATCTGGACATCCCCATCCAGCACAGCCATCCCGACATCCTGAGGGCCATGCGGCGCGCCGATACGGTGCGCGTGCTGCCCGGTCTGGTTCCGCGTCTGCGGGCCGCCCTGCCGGGCGTCGTGCTGCGCACCACCTGCCTGGTCGGTTTCCCCGGCGAGACCGAGGCGCATTTCGAGCACCTGGCCGCCTTCGTCGCGCAGACCCGCTTCGATCATTTGGGCGTGTTCGCCTTCTCGCCCGAGGCGGGGACGCCGGCGCGGGAGCTGCCCGATCCCGTCCCGGCCGAGGTGGCCGCGGCGCGGCGCGACCGGCTGATGCGCGTGCAGCAGGGGGTCGTGGAGCAGAACAACCGCGCCCGCATCGGAACGACGACCGAGGCGCTGCTCCTCCATCCCGATCCGACGCGACGCGGCGGCTGGCTGGCGCGTGCCGACTGGCAGGCACCCGACGTCGACGGCGAGACCCGGCTGGAGGGACTTCCGGCCTCCGCGAAGACGGGCGATCTCGTCAAGATTCGTATCGTCGGGGCGGAGGGCTACGATTTCACGGGTGTCCCTGCGCGCCGCCCCCGCGGCGCCATCGGGTCGGGCGCTTGACAAACGACCCCCAATGAGCCTAACCTAGAACATTTCTTTGTGGAGTCTTCTTTCGTGCAATCTGTTGAACTGTTGCGTCATAGTGCCGCGCATGTCATGGCGGCGGCGGTTGGTCGGCTGTATCCCGGTGCGCAGATGGACATCGGCCCCGCCACGGATGAGGGTTTCTACTACGATTTCGACCTGCCCCACCGGTTGACGCCCGAGGATTTTCCGGCGATCGAGGCCGAGATGATCCGGATCGTGCGCGAGGATCTCCCCTTGGAGCGCATCGAGGTGTCCCGCGACGAGGCGGCCCGGCTCCTCGCCGGTCAGCGCTACAAGCTTGAACGCCTGGCCGACATTCCCGCGGGCGAGACGATCAGCCTCTACCGCTGCGGCGGATTCACCGATCTCTGCCGCGGGCCGCATCTGGCCCGCACCGGCGAGATCGGCGCCGTCAAACTCGTGTCGGTGGCCGGATCCTACTACCGCGGCGACGAGAAGAACCCGATGCTGCAGCGGCTCTACGGGATGGCCGCGGCGTCGCAGGAGGCGCTCGACGCCCTGCTGGAGCGGATCGAGGAGGCCAAGCGCCGCGACCACCGCAAGGTCGGCCGCGAGCTCGATCTCTACAGCATCAGCGACACGATCGGCCCCGGACTGGCCCTCTGGCATCCGCGCGGGGCGCGCATCCGCGTGGCGATCGAGGACTTCTGGCGCCGCGAACACTACCGGGCCGGCTACGAGATGGTTTTCTCCCCGCATGTCGGGCGGGCCGCCTTGTGGGAAACCTCCGGACATCTCGGTTTCTACCGCGAGAGCATGTACCCGGCGATGACCGTCACCGAAGACGAGGGGCATGCCGGCGCCCACGCGGAGCAGTACTTCGTCAAGCCGATGAACTGCCCCTTCCACATCGAGATCTACAAGAGCCGCCGCTGGTCGTACCGCGATCTGCCGCTGCGCTGGGCCGAGCTCGGCACGGTGTACCGCTTCGAGAAGGAGGGGGTGCGGCACGGTCTGCTGCGCGTCCGCGGCTTCACGCAGGACGACGCGCACATCTTCTGCACGCCCGGGCAGATCGAGGAGGAGATCCGCCGCACGCTGAGTTTCGCCATGGGTGTGCTGCGGCGCTTCGGCTTCAGCGAGATCACGGCCTACCTCGCCACCCGTCCGGAGAAGAGCGTCGGCCAGCCCGAGCGATGGGAGCAGGCGACCGTCGCGCTCGAGCACGCGCTGCAGGCCGAGGGGATGGCGTATACCCGCGACGAGGGCGGCGGGGCGTTCTACGGCCCCAAGATCGACTTGAAGATCCGCGACGCGCTGGGGCGCCTCTGGCAGCTCAGCACGATCCAATTCGACTTCAACGAGCCCGAGCGCTTCGGGATGGTCTATATCGGCGAGGACGGCCGGGAGCATCAGCCCTACATGGTGCACCGCGCCCTGCTGGGGAGCCTGGAGCGGTTTTTCGGCATCCTGATCGAGCATTACGGCGGGGCGTTTCCCCTGTGGCTCGCGCCGGAGCAGGTGCGGGTGCTGCCGCTGAGCGACAAGCAGCTTGAGTATGCACGCCGGGTGGCCGACGCATTGCGCCGGGGGGATGCGCGCGTGACGGTGGACGAGGCGGCCGACAAGCTCGGCGCCAAGATCCGCCGCGCCCAGCTCGACAAAATCCCCTACATGCTGGTCGTCGGCGGCCGCGAGGCCGAGGCGGGTGTCGTTGCGGTGCGCAGCCGCGAGAAAGGCGACCAGGGTGCCGTGCCCCTGGCCGACTTCGTCAACCAAATCCGCGCGGAAACCCAGGCGTAACCTTGCGCCTAAACAGGAGGTGAGCCATCGGCTCCTTCGTTCGCACTAACTTCAAAATCCGTGTTCCCAATGTCCGCGTGATCGACGCGGACGGCGCGATGCTCGGCGTGCTGCCGACGCGCGACGCGCAGCGCATGGCCCAGCAGCAAGGGTTGGATCTGGTCGAGGTCTCCCCCAATGCCGATCCGCCGGTGTGCAAGATCATGGACTTCGGCAAGTTCCGCTATGACGAGGGGATGAAGCGCAAGGAGGCCCGCAAGAGCCAGCAGCGCCAGGTGATCAAGGAGATCAAGTTCCACGCCAACGTGGATCCGCACGACCTTGAGACCAAGATGCGCAGAACGCGCGAGTTTCTGGAGGCTGGGCACAAGGTCAAGCTGACGCTGGCTTACCGCGGGCGTGAAAACGCGCACAAGGATCTGGGGTTCGAGGTCATGCAGCGCGTGATCAAGGAACTCGAACTCGAGGCGGTCTGCGAGCAGCCCCCCCGTCTGCTGGGGCGTCTGCTGGGGTGCCTGCTGGCGCCCCGTCCGCAGAAGCCGGTCAAAGGCAAGGGTGGGGGACAGCCGGCCGCGCCGCGCCCGGCACCGCCGCCCGCGCCGCCTACTTGATCCGGTTGAGGATCTTCTCGTCGGGGTTCAGCGACGCGGGCATCCCCGCGATGCGGATCATCCGCCCGATCAGGGCGTCGAGGTCGCGGCTGCTGTCGGCCGCCATCTCGACAATGGGGCGCTGCGCGGGCGTGATGGTTCCGAAGTAGTCCCTGAGCAGCATCTCGATGGCGCCGGTGATGACCGTCAGGGGCTGCCGCAGCTCCTGGCCCAGCTCGGCCATCAGGACGAGAAGCTGGCGCCGCGAGAGGTCGGCGTTGTCGGGACGGCCGGCGGGAATCATCACGATCCGCTTGAGCGTCGCCATCTGGGCTTCGGCCCGCGTCGCGGTCTGCCGCAGGGTATGGTTCATCTCGGCGAGGATGTTCTCGACGAGTTCCGGCAGCGTGCCGTCGCCCGGTTCGGTGCTCTGCAGACGCTTCAACAGATCGGCCAGCGGGGTCTCGGGCGGGGGCGAGACACTGTCGCGCGCGGAATCCGGTGCGGACGGGCGGCCGCCGCCGCTCCCGCCGTTGCCGGCGGCCGCGGCGCCGCCCGGATCGTCTGCTCCACCGCCACCGTTGCCGCTTCCCGGGCCGCCTTGGCGGGCGACTTGGCTGAGATGCTCCAGGACGGCGGCGGGCAGGCCGTTGGCGAGCAGGCGGCTCTTCAGGCTCGCGGCATCCCCGCCGCGCTGTTCGGCGCGGTGGATATGCCGTTTGAGCTTCCGCTCTTTCTCGGCGATCTCGCCCTGCAGCTTCATGAACTGGGCAACGAGCCCGTCGACGGCCAGCTCCTCGACCAGTTCTTTCACGCGCGATGCCAGCTGCTCGACGGCCTGGATGTCGGCGCCCAGTCGCTGCAGACGGTCGGCGACATTCGTCTCGACCTCCTTGATCAGCCTACGGATGGCGCGGCGCCCCTTCTGCGTCCGGTTGGCGGGCGCCTCGAGCAGCCCGTCGCTCATCCGCTGCAGGCGGGCCATCGCCTGGCGGGTCAGTTCAGCGGGGCCAAGCGCGTCGACATCATCGGGCGGAGCCGTGAGGCGCACCAGATCCTGCAAAACCGCTTCGCTGGCCAGGTCGATCGGTCCGATGGCGGCCGAGGGGGCGCCTGCGGCCGCTTCCCCGCCGTCCAGGAGGCGGCCGATCTCGCCGATGGCTTCGGTTGATAGGCTCCTCTGTTCCGCCGTGTCCTTGCTGACAACGGTCTCGCCATCCGCCACGCGCTGGTAGGAGTACGCCTCCGTCCGGATGCGCGTGAGGCCCGAGGCCGCCAGCAGGCTGGCGAAGCCGTTGGCCGACCGCACCTCCTCCTCCTTGAGGAAGAGCATCTTCAGGAACGTCTCGACCTCGTCCGTGCCGGTGCCGGCCTGGAAGGCCAGCGTCTGCGCCTGGAGCGCGGTCAGGCAGCGGGCCAGCGCCGCCGTGCTGGGAATGGGTGTGCCGAGCGGGACGCCCTCGAGCTGGAAGGTGTCGTCCACGACGTTGAACACGAGATCGCCGTGCCGCTGCTGATAGGCCTGCATCGCGCGGGCGGCGTCGGCGATCGACTGCCGCGTGATCTTGTGTTCGAGGCCGTAGACCCGCCCATTGGCCAGCACAAAGGCAAACCAGCGGATGACGGTGAACGCGTCGGTGTTTCTTGCGGAGACATCCTGCGGGGTGTCGTTCATGGTCGCAGACTCCCCCGACCGGGACCCGTGGCTACTGCAGCGACTGGCGCACGGCCGGCATGTAACGTCTTGTGTAGACAATGATCGAGAGAAAATTGACGGCGAGGCCGAAGCACTCGATGGCGATCATGAGGGGAATCGGGACAAGGCCCCAGGCCAGGTGCAGGTAGAGCAGGCAGCCGATGGGAAAGCTGATGGCGGTCCGCAGCTTGCCCATCCAGTTGGCCCGCATGTCGGCCGCCTGGCCGGCGGCCAGGGCGCGCAGGAAGGAGACCCACTGGTCGCGCAGCAGGTAGGAGACGGTGAAGACGAGCATTACGATGGCGTGCGCCCGTTGCCCGGCGCCGTGGGACGCCAGCAGAAAGGTGAGGGTGGGAAAGACGACGATGTAGAAGACTTTGTCGGTCAGCGGGTCGGCCAGGGCGCCGAAGCGGCTCGTCACGCGCCACCGGCGGGCCAGCATCCCGTCGAACAGGTCGGTCAGCGAGGCGAGAACCAGCAGCACCAGATTCAGCGGCGCGAGCCAGGCGGGCTGGCGAAGCAGTCCGACGACGGCGCCCGCCAGGAACAACAGCACCAGTGGCACGCGCGCCAGCGTCAGCGCGGTGACCGCGGCGAGCGCCGCCCGGCGGTTGATCGAAAGCGGAGACTTAGTCATAGCGGGAGCATAGCACACGCCAACAGCCGGAACCAAGCGATTTCCTCGCCCGCGGGTTTCCAACTTTGGCCTTGAACCGGTGCGGGGGCTGGCGTATGATGGCGCCTCCATCAGGAGAGATGATGGTGTTTTTGTTCTGGAGAGGTGGCTGAGTGGCTGAAAGCAGCGGTTTGCTAAACCGCGGTACTGGTTTTAAGCCGGTACCGGGGGTTCGAATCCCCCCCTCTCCGCCAGTTTCGACTTGCAGAGGCCCGGTTGTCGTCCAGGAAGAGACGTTGAGATGCCATGAATGAATGTTCGTAGCAAACTGGCGATCGGCTCAGGCCTCGGGCTCTTGGCTCTACTGGGTGTCTTCTACATCGGCGGTCGCATCGTCGTGCTGCAGTCGCTGAAGCACGCGTCGCGCAGTCTGACCGCCGCGCTGCCCGAAGTGCGCCGCGCCATCGATCACGAGCGGCGGCAGCTCGAGTTTCTTGCGGTGGCCGCCGCCGGTGCGGCCGTGCCGGGCGACGGGTTCAATCCCGCGCCCGTCGGCGGATCCGGCACGGCGAGCGCGTGGGACGCGGCCGGGCTCGACCGGCTGGGCATCGACCTGTTGGCCGTGGCCGACGCGGCCGGCACGGTGCTGCAGACGCAAAGTCGCGCGTCGGCCGATGCCGGGGGCGTCGGGCACCAGATGCTGGCGCAGGCGCTGGCCCCGCATCTGCACCCCGACTCCCGCCTGGTGGCTGAGATGATCGCCAGCGGCCGGGCGGCCAGTGGCCTGCTGGAGCTGCCCGCCGGCCCCATGCTGGTGGCGGCCGCGCAGGTGGCCGCGCGCGGCGACCGTCGGCCAGAGGCGTCTGCCGCCGGGGTGGTGCTCGTCGGACGCGCGATCGAGAATGTCAACCTGCTGCGGCGGCTGACCCTGGGACTGCCCGCGCAGACCCTCTTGGTGCGGAACGGACGCTCGGGGCCCGGCGCGGCCGCCGACGAGCGCCCCGGGATAATCATCGGCGAGACGATCCTCTTTGATGCCCCGGCCCTCTGGCGCATGCACGAACCGCTGCGTGTCCGGCTGCCGCTCCGCGATCTGTACGGACATCACGTGGTGTCCCTGATGTTGAGTCTGCCCCATTCGTTCAAGGGCCTGGCCGATCTGGCGCTGACGTGGTTGACGCTCTTCGTGGCCTGTGTCGGCGCCACCTTCATCATCCCCCTGTTTCTGCTGCAGGGACGGGCTGTCCTCAATCCCCTGAGCCGCCTCGCGCGCGATGTGCAAACGCTGGGGCACGGAGTGCCCAATGGGCGGCGGCTGGCCTGGACGCGGCACGACGAATTCGGCGTTGTCGCCCGGACGATCGACGAGCTGCTCGAATCCATCGACCGGGAGCATGCCGCCCTGACCGCGAGCAACGAAAACATCCGGGCGCTGCTGGCGGCCACGCCCGACCTGATTTTCGTGATGGACCGCGACGGCCTGGTGGTCGAGATCGCCAACCAGCAAACGGGGCGCATGGGCCGGATCTTCGGATCGATCGCCACGGGGCGGAATGTGCGGCAGATGCACGACATCCCCGCGCCGGTCATCGCGAAGTTCGTCGAACGGATCGGCGCAGCGCTCGACACCGACCGCATCCAGATCTTCGAGTACGACTTCCACCAGCCGGGCGGCGCCGTCTGCTGGATGGAAATCCGCATGGTGCGGCTCAGCGACAAGCACGTCCTCGCCCTGATCCGCGACATGACCGAGCGCCGCCATGCCCAGCACGAGCGCGCCCGCATCGAGGAGAAGATGGCGCAGATGCAACGGACCGAGA
>JAAYZJ010000389.1 GCA_012514915.1 Lentisphaerota bacterium
CTATTTCCTCGCGACGCGCAGTGCCAAGCTTGTCGAAGACAACTCCTGGAGGCGGGGAGACTAGAGAGGGTTTAAGTGTTGCCTGCCGGCCCGCCCCTGCGCCGCTCCACGCGCTCCTCGACCCACAGGTAGACGGCGGGGATCGCGAAGAGCGTCAGCAGTGTCGAAGTGGTCAGGCCGAAGACCACCACGATCGCCAGGGGACGCTGCACATCGGCACCAATCCCGCGGGCCAGCAGCAGCGGCAGCAGCCCGAGGACGGTCGTGAGCGCCGTCATCAGCACGGGGCGCAGGCGCAACTCGGCGCCGGTGGTCACAGCTTCCGCAACGGACATGCCGCGCGTGCGCAGGTCGTTGAAGATGGTGACTAGGACCATGCCGTTCTGTACGGCGATGCCGAAGAGGGCGATGAAGCCCACCGACGCGGGCACCGACAGGTAGGCGCCCATGGCCAGCAGCCCGAGGATGCCGCCGACCAGGGCGAGCGGCACGTTGGCGATGATGATCACGGCGTGGCGCATGACCCCGAAGGCCATCCACAGCATCGCCAGCACCAGCACGATGACCGTCGGCACGATGAACGCGAGACGTTTCATGGCGCGCTGCTGGTTCTCGAACTGCCCGCCGTACGCGATGGTGTAGCCTGTGGGGAGCGTCACGCGCTCGGCGATGCGCTGCCGGATGTCGGCCACGACACCGCCGAGATCGCGCCCGCGCACATTGCCCTGGACGATCCAGCGTCGCTGGTTGTTCTCGCGGTTGATCTGGATCGGGCCGATGACCGATTGGACCTCCGCGACCTGCGACAGCGGGATAACGGTGCCGCTGCCGGTGTGCACGAGCACGTTGCGGATCGCCTCGGGATCGGAGCGGTACGGCTCCTGGAAGCGCAGATGAATGCCGAACCGGCGGGTATTGAGGTAGATGTGGTCGATGACCTCGCCGCCCACGGCCAGTTCCACCATTTCCATGATCTCGCTGACGGTCACGCCGTAGCGGGCGCAGGCCGCGCGGTTCGCCACGATCTGCACCTGGGGCTGCCCGAAGTTCTGCTCCGTCGAGAGGTCGACCAGGCCGGGGATGTTGTCGATGGCGCCGCGGATTTCCTCGGCCTTCTCGCGCAGCACGGCCAGATCCTCGCCGAAGACCTTGATGGCGAGCTGCGCCTTGATGCCGGAAAGCAGTTCGTCGAAGGCATTCTGGATCGGCTGCGTGAAGTTCAACTGCACACCGGGAAACGACTGGAGGCGTTCGTTGATCTCCTCGGTCAGGGCCGCCTTGCTCGTGAACTCCCCCCACTCCCGGAACGGTTTCAGCTCGATATGGACTTCGGCGTAGTTGACCGGATGCGGATGGCTGCCCGCCTCGGGCCGTCCGATGCGCGAGATGACCTCGGCGACCGGCCCGAGCCGCACGATCTCCCGCTCCATCTCCATGACGAGCTTCGTGCCTTCCTCCAGCGAGATCGATGGTGCCAGGGTGACGCCGATCAGAATCGACCCCTCCTCCAGCGTCGGAATGAACTCGGTGCCGAGCCGGGGCACCAGCGCCAGGCTGCCGAGCAGCGCCGCGGCCGCCAGCCCCATCACCGCGAACTTGAAGCGCAGCGCGCCCGCCAGCAGGGGGCGGTAGGCCGCCTTCAATATCCTGACAAGCGCGAGTTCCTTCGACGGCGCCTGCTTGAGCAGGTAGAGCGACAGCACCGGCGCCACCACGATGGCCACCAGCAACGACCCCGCCAACGCGAAGGCGATCGTGAAGGCCATCGGCGCGAACATCTTGCCTTCCACGCCCTCCAGCGTGAAGAGCGGCAGGAACACGACGATGATAATCGCGATCGAAAACACGATCGGCCGATTGACCTCCCTGGCCGAATCATAGATGATCGCCGCTTTCGATTCGCCCCGTCCGTGCCGCTCGCCGAGATGCCGGAACAGGTTCTCGACCATCACGATGGCCCCGTCGCCCAGCATCCCGATGGCAATGGCGATTCCACCCAGCGACATCAGGTTCGCCGAGATGCCCTGCACGCCCATGCACAACACGGCGATCAGCGTGCAAATCGGCAGCGACAGGGCGACGATGAAGGCGGTGCGCACGTTGCCGAGGAACAGCCCGAGCGTCACGAGCACCAGCAGCCCCCCCGCCAGCAGCGATTGCTTGACCGTCCAGGTGGCGTTCTGCACCAATTCAGCCTGCTCGTAGTAGGGGACGAGTGTCACCCCCTCCGGCAGCGTGCGCTTGACTTGCTCGACCTTTTCGTAGAGTTGCTCGATCACACGCGATGTGTTCTCGCCGAAGAGCTTCAGAACCATGCCCGAGACGACTTCGCGCTCGCCGTTCAGCGTCACGACGCCGCGACGGATCTCGTTGCCGTACCCCACCTCGGCGACATCGGCCAGCAGGATGGGGCGGCCGGCGTCGTCCTTGACGGCGATGTTCCGCAGGTCTTCCAGGCTCTCCACCAAGCCGACGCCGCGCACGAGGTGCTCCTCCGACCCCAGGACCAGGAACTGTCCCCCGACGTTGCGGTTGTTGGCGTTGACGGCCGCGACGAGATCCTCCAGTGTCAGGCCGTATTGCAGCAGGGCGGCCGGATTGACGCGGATCTGGTACTGCAGGACGTGGCCGCCGACCGACAGGATGTCCGTCACGCCGGGGATGGTCTGGAGCTGGAACTTGACGACCCAGTCGTTCAATTCCCGCAGCCAGGTGTCGAGCGGCTTACCCCCCGTGTCGACCCGTTCCGGATCGGCCGTCAGGTAATAGAGGAAGATCTGGCCCAGTCCCGTCGAGATCGGGCCCAGGCTCGGCGGTTCGTCGGTCGCCGGCAGTTCCGCCATCACACCCGCCAGGCGCTCCCCGACGAGTTGCCGGGCGAAGTAGATGTCGGTGCTGTCCTTGAAGTACACATAGACGACCGCCATCCCGAACGCCGAGGTCGACTTGACCTGCGTCACGTCGGGGAGGCCGTTCATGGCCGATTCGATCGGGTAGGTGATCAGCCGCTCGATTTCCTCCGGTGCCATGCCGTGGCCTTCGGCGAACACCGGCACCATGATGGGCGAGATGTCGGGAAAGGCGTCGACCGGCATCCGGCGATACTGGTAGACGCCGATGCCCAGAACGGCCGTAACGGCCAGCAGGACGAGGCCCGGCACCTTCAATGAGGCTTGCGTGATTTTATCGATCATCGACGTTCTCCGTCTGGCGGTGGCGCCGGGTTCAATGGCCGTGCCCGGCGTGTGAATCGAGTGTGCGGGTGATCAGCGTGGCCTTGAGTTGGAAGGCTCCCTCCACCACAACCGGCGTGCCGGGCTTCAAGCCGTCGACGATTTCAAGGCGCGTGCGGTCCGCGCGGCCCACGGTGACAGGGGTCATCTCGAACGCGCCTTCGTGTTCCACGAACACGACGTCGCGCCCATTGATGTTCTGCACGGTGTGCCGGGCAACGACGACAGCCAGATCATCCGCCGACAGGTTGATGAACCCGGTGACAAACGTCCCCGGCATCCAGGCGCCGTCGCGGTTCTCCAGCACCACGCGCGCGGTGGCCGACCGCGTGGCCTCATCCACGAACGGCGTGATCATCGCGATCATACCATGCGCCTGCGCGCCGCTGTGATCGACCCGCAGTACGACCTCCTGTCCTGGGCGCACGGTGCCGAGATGTTTCGCGTACACGGTGAGGTTGACCCACACGCTGCTCAGGTCGGCGACCGTGAAGATGTCCGCATGCGCCTCGAGGCTTTCGCCCAGGGCGACATGCTTCTCGGTGACAATGCCAGCGAGGGGGGAGCGGACTTCGTAACGCGTGAGGGCCTCGTCCTGTGCGGCGTCCAGGGCCTGCACCTCCTGCCGCGGCAGTCCCAGGGCGAGCAGCTTCTGCTCGGCCGACCGCAGGGCGATCCGCGCCTCCGCCCAGGCCTGTTCGGCCTCCAGGAAGTCCTGCTCCGCGGCGATTTGCTTCTCGCGCAGCGTCTTCTCCCGTGCAAAGATTTTCTCTGCCAGCGCTTCGCGCGCGCGGGCCGCCAGGCATTCCGACTTGGCGTCGGCCAGCTCCCGGCTCTCGATCACCGCCAACACCTCCCCGGCCTCCACGGTGTCGCCCACGCTCTTGCGCACTTCGCTGGTGATGCCGGCCACCCGGGGTACGACATGCACGACGCGGTCCTGGTTGAACACAATGGCACCGGGCAGACTGATCTCGCTTGCCAGCGAACCGGGGGCCGCGGGCTGCACGACGATCCCGAACCGTTTGCGCTGCTCCGGTGTCAGGCGCAGCGCCTCTGCCTCCTCCCCATGGTCGTGCGCCCCATCGGTGCCGTCGCCATGGTCGTGGCCCGCATGGTCATCATCGGCGTGTGCCGTCGCCGGTTGCGCGGGGGCATGTGCCGCGTGGTCGTGGCCGGCATGATCATCATGGTCATCTGCCGCCGCTGCAGGCCGTATCGCGGTCCCAAGCGTGGCGAGTCCAAGCAGGGCGAGACGCTTCGGCAATCTGCCCGCAAAAATCGAGTGGGTCGGGGTTGTCATGATTTCAGTCCTCCATCCATTCTTTCGTAAATGCATCCATGCCGCCGGCCGTGAGTCGCTGGATCTCGACGACCGCACGGTGGTAGCCGCTCTGCGCCTCCAGCAGCGCAACTTGTGTCTCGCCCAGGATGCGCTGCGCGTCGAGCACATCGAGCAGGCCGAACGTGCCCTGTTCATACCCTTCGCGCGCAGCTTGGTAGGTCCGTTCCATGGCGGGCAGCACCATGTCGCGCAACGCCACAACCCGCTGATGGGCGCTCGCCAGGGCGGCATGCGCCTCTGCCAGGCTGCCGTTCAGGGCGAGCGTCGCTGCCCGGCGCTCATCCTCGGTCCGGTCAAGGTCATGGGCGGCCGCAGCGATGTTTCCCTGATTCCGGTCGAAGAGCGGCAGCGGCAGGCCCACGCGGAAGGCCAGCGCCTCGGTGCCGTCCTCCTTGTACTGGACAAAGCCGACCGAACCGTGCAGATCGGGAATGCGACCAGCCCGGGCCTCCGCCAGCGCCGCCCGCTGCAGGCGGCCGGCCGTTTCCCAGCGCGCCAGATCGGGGTTCCGCATCAGGGATGACCGTAGCACCTCGAGTGGAGGAACGGTCGCCGCCATGGTGTTCAAGTCCCCTTGGACCCTCGCAAACGCGGCCGCTGACGCACCCCAGCAGGCCGCCAGTTGCCGGCGGGCCGACGCCAGTGTCGCCTCGGCTTCCGCCGCATCCAGTCGCGCCAGCTCCCGTTCGGCCTGGCTCTTGGCGACCTGGAGCGGTGGTTCCTTGCCGGCCTTGACCCTTTCGGCGACGGCGCGGTTGGTTTGCTCCGCCAGTTCCTGCGCCGCGCGGGCCAGTTCCAGCCGCGCCTGCGCCGCCAGGACTTCATGGAAGCGTCTGGCCGTCTCGGCGCAGAGATCCAACCGTTTCGACGCATAATCCCATGCCGCCAGCTCGCTCTCGGCCCGGGCGACGCGCCGGCGCCACCCGCGCTTGCCACCCAGTTCGAACGTCTGGCCGATCACGATCGCCGTCTCGGCGGAGTCGAAGCCCGCACCGTCGCGGTCCACCTCGTCGATTTCCACTTCAAGCTCGGGATTCGGCGGCAAGGCTGCTTGGCGCATCCGGGCTTCCGCCGCCTGCACGTCGCGCGCGCTGGCGGCCAGTGCCGGGTTGCCTTGCACGGCCAGCAGCAGTGCGTCGGCCAGCGTCAGCACGTCGGGAACGGGCACAGGCGGCGTCGCTTCCGCGGACTTGGCGGCGGTGTGCTCCACCGCCGGCGGGGGAAGGGACGGCGCCGTCAAGGGGGTGCCGGTGGGGTGGGGCGCGGTACATCCCACAAGCAGGACAGCAAGGCCGGCCACTGGTGGTATCCGTGAACAACAACGACAAGGCGACATGGAACTCCTTCCGGTGATCGATGGGTGCAGAGGTCCCGAACATGCGACCAGCCGAATCTTGGCTGTTCAGTCGGGGGAGGGCGACGCGCGACACCAGGCGGCTTGTATGCCGCGACAAGGGTGCAGGCTGATCAAGAGGCCGTCGCGCGCACGGGGCGCCACGGGCCGGTGCAACGATCAAACGAGAAGGACGATGGTTTGCTGCTCAAGCAGCACTTGGGCCGGGACGTCGGCAGTGCCGGCGAGCGACCGCCGCCAGCGGTGGTGGTCGATCTGGGAGGGGACTGACCAGCGCATCGCAGACCACGGGTTGGCATGGTGCTGGAGCCGGTGCTTTTGCATCAGGGACTTGCCGGAGTGCGCAAAGATGTCGCATCCCAGCGACACATCGACGCACTCGCACGTGGCGCATGCGGGCGCCGGTGCATCGGACCAGGGCCCCCGACTATGTTCCTGACCGGCGTCATCGTGCACCGGTCCGCAGTCGCCATGGTGGTGGTCACCGGGCTCGATTGCGAGATGGCCATCCCCCAGACACAGCACCACACCGGCACTGCTGGAAAGCAGCAGGCAGGCCAGCAGCAACCAGCTTGCCGCCCATCGTAGGAGTTGCCTGAACATCACGTGATCCGCATGCTGCAGGTTTTGTGCCAGAGAAAATGAGGGTTGCGCTCCACACGAGTGGATGTGCATCCAAAACGCGGTTCTTCAAAACGAGGTTCTTCTTGGCGAGAGGGACGCCGCATGTTACCATGTCCAATCAAACTTGATGGGGTCTGCACACGTGATCAGTTGGGAGAACGAGGATGTCGAACAAAGAGC
>JAAYZJ010000038.1 GCA_012514915.1 Lentisphaerota bacterium
CAAGGCGCAGACGGGGCTGGCGGACGCCTGGGCCTCCGAAGGTGAGTTCGGCAAGGCCGCCGATTATTACCGCGGGGTGGGCCGTCCGGCCGACGCGGCGGGGATGATGCACCGGCAGGGGGAGAGCGGCGCCGCTCTGGCGCTGCTACGGGAAACGATTGCCGACGGCACGCTCCACGAGCGTGACCGCTGGGCCGCCCTGGCCCGCTTCATGGACATCTGCAATGCCGCCAACCGTTTCGAGGACGCCCGGGGCCTGCTGGCGGAATACCAGGCGGGGGTCGGGGATTCCGGCTACCGGGCGCGCCCCCTGATGAACCTGCTGCAAAACGCGATGACCCGCACCGTCTACCCCTTCGCCGCCGAGGCGGCCGATGCCCTGGGGCAGACCGGCGGCCTGGGGCGCGACGAACGCTTCCTGGTGGGCCTCTACGGCGTCAACGCCCGGGCGGGCCTGGGCGAGGTGGCGCAGGCGGTGGATCGGGCCGGCCGCCACGCCCAGGACGAGCGCCTCGCGCCCCGGCAGCGGTTGACCTTCGCCCTGATCCACGCCCTGCTTGGCATCCCCGACGAGGCGGAGGCGGCACGGGCGGCGGTCGCGGGGGTTGAGAAGGGCTGGACGGACGAGACGATCACGCCCGAGGCGCGACTCGATGCGCTGCTGCGCGCCGGGCGCACGGCGATGATCGCCCGGCGCTTCGTGGTGGCCCGCGCCGTGGGCGAAATCCACGAGGCGCGCTTCGTCCCCGAGCCCGTCAAGACCTACACGGTCGGCTTCCAAGCCCAGGCACCGGCCAGCATCGACGGTTTTCTCGCCTCGCCCCTGCTGCGCGATGCGGAGCGCCGCGCGCGCCTCGACCGCAAATTCGGCGGCAATCTCGAACTGGTCGCGGCGACCGACGCCTCGACCGGCGACCGTGGCGACATCAGCATCGTCGAGGGCGCCAAGGGCGATACCGAGACGGGCTTCTACGCGGTGTGCGATGCCGACGGCATCCATCTCTTTTTCGAGGCGTTGGACGACCAGGCGCCGGCGGTCGAGGCGGGGCTTCTCCGTGGCGGCAGCTTCGAGGGCTACATCGCCGCCGGGGAGCGGGCGCCGCATGCCTGCTTCCTTGTCAATCTGCAGACGGGCAAGGTCACCTTCTGGAACTCGGCCTACGCCACCGACCAGCACACGCCGATCACCGCCGAGTCGGCGGGGTTCCGCAGCGAGTTCCGGCACACGGACCGGGCGCATTTGCTCTATCTCTTTTTCGACTGGTCCTTCTTCCACGACAAGGTTCCCGGCGCCGACGACGACTGGCTCTTCGAAGTGGGACGCTGGGCGCGAGGCGGCCGGGTGACCTGGAACGGGCTGAAGACCGTCCATGGACGCTCCAGCTTCGGACGCTGGCGCTTCGCCCTCAGCGACGCCGACCGTCTGGCGATCAAGCGCAAGCTGGTCTTCAAGGCCCTGGCCCGCTACACGGCCGAGAAGAATCCGCGCGTCGGCGGCCTGGTGGATTTCTACACCGACCAGGATTACTCGGATCCCGTCTTTCATGAAACGGTGCTGGCGCCCTACCTCGCGCGGCTCGACGCCTACGCCCAGCGGGTCGCCGCCGACCTGGCGGCCGACGAGATCGAGACCCTGTTCACCGAGGCCGTCCCGCACTGGATGAATGTGCGCTACCGCGTGGGCGACCTGCGCCGCGACTACCTCGAACGCAAGCTGACGGCCAAGTAGACGGCATGGGTCCCGACGCCTGTGGGTGGCTTCAGTGGAAACTTGGGCGGCACGGATCGGGGTCGACAAAACCATGTCGCTCCCCGATACTATCGGGCTCGCCCATGGAAATCTGTGTCCTCAACAGCGGCAGCAACGGCAATGCCATCTTCATCGCCTCGGGATCGACCGGCATCTTGATCGACGCGGGGCTTAGTGCGCGTGTGCTCCGCGCCCGGCTGGGGCGGATCGGGCGCGAGTTGCGCGACCTGTCAGCCATCCTCGTGACGCACGAGCATGTCGACCACTGCCGCGGACTTCCCGGACTGGCCAAGGCCTGTCCCGCCATCCAGCTCTATGCCAACGAGAGCACGGCGGCCGGCGTCGAGTTCAATGTCAAGGCGCCACTGCCGGTGCCCTGGAGCATTTTCGAGACGGGCTCCGGGTTCACCGTGGGGAGCCTGCATGTCCAGAGCTTCGCCGTGCCGCACGACACCGGCGATCCCGTGGCGTATGTCGTCGACGACGGCAGCCGGCGGATCGGCGTGGCGACCGACCTCGGGACGGTGACGCCCGTCGTCGAGCGCCACCTGCGCGATTGCGACGTGCTCGTGCTGGAGACCAACCACGATGTGGACATGCTGCGTCAGAGCGGGCGTCCCTGGTCGCTGATCCAGCGGATCCTGGGCCGGCAGGGACATTTGTCGAACGAGCAGGCCGCCGAACTGGTCGGCACCGTTCTCTCGGGTCGCCTGCGGGCGATCTTTCCCGCACATCTGAGCGAGGACTGCAACACCCCGGAATGCGCGTTGTTCGCCCTGCGTGCGATCCTGCAGAAAAAAGGATGCGCCGGCATCGCCCTGCTACCGACGCATCGTGATGGAATCAGCGAACACCTCGTCTTCTAGGCGTTTCAGCGGCAGGTGTCGGGGTAGCGGTAGTCACGCCCTTCGTAGTTGCGCAGGATCAGGTCGTCGCCGTCCCGTCCCACGACCGCGTTCGCCATGAGCGGCACCTTGCCGCCGCCGCCCGGCGCGTCGATGACGTACTGTGGCACGGCATAGCCGCTGACGAACCCGCGCAGCCCCTGGATGATCTCGATCCCCTTGGCGACCGGTGTCCGGAAGTGGGCCGACCCCGAGATCGGGTCGCACTGGTAGAGGTAGTAGGGGCGGACGCGCATCTTCATCAGGCGCTGCACGAGGAGGCGCATGGTGTCGACCGAGTCGTTGATCCCCTTGAGGAGGACGGTCTGCGAGCCCAGCGGCATGCCGGCGTCGGCCAGCATGTTGCAGGCTTTGACCGTCTCGTAGCAGCATTCATCGGGGTGCATGAAGTGCAGGCTCATCCAGAGCGGATGATAGCGGCGCAGCATGCGGACCAGTTGCGGGGTGATGCGCTGCGGCAGCACGGCGGGGATCTTGGTGCCGAGGCGGATGACCTCGACATGGCGGATCGCGCGCAGGCTCTTGAGGATCCACTCGAGCCGTTCGTCGCCGAGGGTCAGCGGATCGCCGCCCGAGATCACGACATCGCGGATTTGCGGATGGCGGGCGATCTAGTCGAATGCCGCCTGCAGACGCTGCGTGCCGGGGGTCAGGTCGCCATGCCCGACCACACGCGAGCGGGTGCAGTAGCGGCAATAGGCCGAGCAGAA
>JAAYZJ010000390.1 GCA_012514915.1 Lentisphaerota bacterium
AGGCCGGCCACCAGTCCCTTGATCTGCAGGCAGCCCAGCACCTGGGGGTACTTCCGCTGCACGCGCTCCAGCCCGGCGCGCAGCATCGGCTCCAGGCGCGCCGCGCGTTCGGCCAGCTTCTCCTCCTTGAGGATCTTGATGTTGGCGATCGCGGCGGCCACGGCGAGCGGCGAGGCGGAGTGCGTCGAGGTCATGGAGCCCGGCGCATAGAGGCCCATCAAGTCGCTGCGGCCGATCACGGCCGAAAGCGGTAGCGACGACGAGATCCCCTTGCCGCAGGCGATCAGGTCGGGCTTGATGCCGTAGTGCTCGAAGCAGAACATCTTGCCGGTCCGGCAGAAGCCGGCCTGGACCTCGTCCATGACGAGCACGATGTCGTGCTGGCGGCAGAACGCCTCGAGCTGGCGGGCGTACTCCACCGGCAGGAAGTCGGGACCGCAGCCCTGGTAGCTTTCCGACATGACGCCGGCGATCTGCTCCGGCTTGATCCCCTTCTCCGCCAGCGTGTCGAGGAAGAGCTGGAACGAGGTGTCGGGATTCTTGAAGCCGTCGGGAAACGGCACCTGCACGAAATCGGGACTGAGCGTGCCGATCCATTTCTTGGCCTTCGGGTTGCCGCCCGCCAGTTGCGAGCCCAGCGTCCGCCCGTGGAAGGCGTTGTTGAAGGTGATGAAGAAGCGCCGCTCGGGGCCGTACTTCTCCATGGCGTAGGTCTTCGCCAGCTTGATGCAGTTTTCCGTCGCCTCGCTGCCGGTGCTCAGCAGGAAAACGTGGTAGCTGGCGGGATCGGGCGACAGCTCGCGCAGCAGTTTCGTCAGCGTGGCGCGGCCTTCGTGCACGAAGACGTAGGTGGCCAGCAGTTCCTGGTCGATCACGTCCTTGAGCGCCTGCTTGATTTCGGGGCGGCCGTGCCCGACGTTGGTGATCAGCACGCCCGAGGACCAGTCGATCCAGCGGTTGCCCCACTTGTCGGCGACGGTCGAGCCCGTGGCCTGGTGCCAGACGACGGGCGGCTGCCCCTTCATCGAGCGGGGTTCGGAACGGGTAAGCTCCTCGAAGATCGGGAGCGACTCGGGCACGGGCAGCTTCGTGCCGATCGTGCGGTAGCGCGTCTGGACGGCGGGCACCGCGACGGGGGTGAGATCATAGGTAGCCATGTGTGTGTATTTCCTTTCTTTGGACGTTCATTCCCGGTGCATGCCGCTCAGCGGCGCAGTGAAACTCCAGCCGGATTGTGGGCGATGTCGACCCAGGCCCCTTCGTTGACGATCGAGAGGCGGGCGGCCTCGACAACCAGTTCGTTGATCGCGCTGTTGGCGGGCGTGGCCAGGATGCCCTGCTCGTCGACCTCGCGGATCAGCTCGCGGCGGCGCGCCAGAGCCGCGTCGGGAGCGAGCGCGGCGGTCTGCGCCTCGATGCGGATCATCGTCTCGATGTTGGCGCAGACCGATTCGACACCGTAGCCGACCGGCTTGGTGCCCGGTTGTTCCCACGGCACCAGCCGGAAGAAGTCGGGGCTCATGTAGCGGTAGCGGCTTCCCTCGGCGTAGTCCGTGTCGAGAAACGCGTAGCGGACGCCGCGCTCGTTGTCGATGTGGTGGATCATGCCGTTGCGGTTGTCGCCCTCGCAGTACATCAGCAGCCCCTGGTCGTTGCTGCCCGCGGCCGCATCGGGATAACCGAGGCCGGCGGTGACCGACAGCAGGGCGCCGTTTTCATACCGGACGCGCGCGTTGGCCCACATGTAGCCCTGCTTGCCGTTCGGGAAGCGCCCCTCGACGCCCGACACCGAGAGGCCGACCGGCTTGAGGCCGGTAATGAACCAGACAAGGTCGATGTAGTGGCAGCCGACATAGACGAAGGGGTCGGTCTTGTCGCAGGTGAACCAGTTCTGGAAGTTGGAATGGCGGTAGTAGTAGGGTTCGATCAGCTTGGCCTCGCCCATCACGAACGTGCCGTGCTTGCCGGCGCGGTAGTTGCGCCGGGCGACGAGCGAGCGGCGGTCGAAGCGCTTGTGGTACTCGACGCCGACGTACAGCCCGCGGTCGCGGGCCATCGTCTCGATCTCGACGGCCTGGGCATGGCTCAGCACGAGTGGCTTGACGCACAGCACATGCTGGTCGTGCTGCAGACAGGCCTTGACGGTCTCGTAGTGGAAGGCATCGGGCACCGCGACCACCACCGCCTGGCGCGGGGCCAGCGCCCGGAGCCGCTCCTTGTAGAGCTCGGGCTGCATCCGTTCGGGCGGATCTGAGAGCGGCGGGGAGGCCTCGAACGAGAGCCCCGGGAAGGCTTCGTTAATGGTGGCGCTCTCGCTCAGGGCGCGCAGCGGCGCGCTGTTGAGGGCCGTGACCGTGATGGCGCCGACCTGCCCCGTGCGCTTGAGGTGGTAGACACTCGGCAGGAGCAGATCGTGGGTGATCATGCCGCCCCCGATAATCAGGACATCGATGGGTTGACTCATCTGTGGGTTCTCTTTCTTCGGTTGGGTTGGGGTTAACGGACCCGCCTGCATGCGGCGATCAGGGCAGCAGGCCGCGCGCCATCACGGCGGCGGCCACGTTGCGGACGCTCATCAGCATGGCGGCCTGGCGCAAGCTCAGCTTGCGTTCGATCGCGGTTTCGCGCACGCGGGCGAACCGGTCGCGCATGCGTTCGGCCAGGCGCTGCAGCACCTCGGCCTCGGTCATCTGCTCCTGCTGCGTCTCCTGCGTGTACTCGAGGTACGAGACGAACACGCCGCCGGCGTTGCAGAGGATGTCGGGCAGCACCGTAATGCCGCGCGTGTTGAGAATGTCATCGGCTTCGGGCGTCGTCGGGCCATTGGCTCCCTCGGCGACGATCGCCGCCTGGATCCGGCCGGCGTTGTCGGCGGTGATCATGCCGCCACCGGCGGCGGGAACGAGCACGTCGCAGGGAAGCGACAGGAAATCGGCGGGATCGACTGGCTTGCCGCCCGCGAAACCGGGCACCCGGCCCGTCCGGGCCACATGCGCGGTCAGCGTGCCGATGTCCAGCCCGTCCGGGTTCTGAACCGCCCCGAAGACGTCCTCGACGCCGACCACGCGAACGCCCGACGCCGCCAGCGTCTGGGCCGTCACGGAGCCGACGTTGCCGAAGCCCTGCACGATGGC
>JAAYZJ010000391.1 GCA_012514915.1 Lentisphaerota bacterium
GTCGCGCGCCGGGACGCCACCGGCAGCCGCGTCCACGGCCGGAAGCGGGGCGGGCGGTGCCGCTGCGCCGGCGCGCAAAGGCCCCGCACCGGCGGATGCCCAGGCGACGGCCGTGTTCGTCGCGGCGGGCGCCGCGCCAGACGGAGCGCCCACTGGTTCCGACTTGTCCGACAGGTCTGACTTGTCCGACTCGTCCGACTTGTCCGACTTCTCCGACACCGCCGCGGTTGGCGGCGGCAGAATGGGGGCGACGAAATCGCGGTAGATCCAGAGGTGGCACCCCTCGGGCGGCGCGATCCGCGTCCAGTCGCCGACCGTGCCGCGGGCCGCGACCGGGGCGTCGCGTTCGAGCTCGCCCACGCGCGCGAATTGGATGCCGGGGCCGCCGCGGACCTGAACCTTGTTGACGGCGATGCGGCCGTCCCGCACCAGTTCGGCATAGACCCAGAGGTCAACCGAGGGGGGGGCGGCCACGCGAACCCAGCTTTGCGTGGTCAGGAGATCGGGGGTGGCGAGCACGTCGCCGGCCATGACCTGCCCGACAATCTCGCCTTCGGGATGCGCCGATGCGCGCAGAATGACGCGATCGGCCGTGACCCGCAGGGGCAACGGCCCGGCGGCCAGAACCGAGGCGGACCAGCCGGCCGCCAGAAGACCGATCAACCGGACCGCGGTCATGGCGATCCCGCAGTGCGGTTACTCGGCGGGCTTGGTCTTGCGCAGCCCCAGACCGCGGTCGCCCGCCTTCCACTGGCCGCGCGCGGCCAGCAGATTGATCCGCTCGAAGCGCTTCAAAACGTTGCGCTTGGCGGTGATTTTGCTCGAACCCTTAAGACTGCGATGCTGACTCATGATGCACTTCCCACGGTTGTGCGCCTGGAACCTGTCGATCCGGCGAAATGAATTGCAAAGTGTAGCAGATTCATGGCAAAATGCAACCCCATGTCTATAGAACCCCTCAAAATCAAGCTGGATCGCCCGCTGGCCATCTTTGACATCGAATCGACCGGCATCAGCCCGCGGGCTGACCGCATCATCGAACTGGCCGTGATCCGGATCGAACCGGATGGAACGGAAACCGAGAAGTACTGGTTGGTCAATCCGACGATTCCGATCCCTGTCGAGAGCACGGCGGTGCACGGGATCACGGACGAGGTTGTCAAAGACTGCCCGACCTTTGCGCAGGTGGCCCCGCAGGTCGACGCGTTCCTGAAAGGATGCGATCTCGGCGGTTACAACGTCCTGCGCTTCGATATTCCCATGCTGAGCGAGGAGTTTGTCCGGGCGGGGCTTGACCTGGATGCCGACAACCGCCGTGTGCTCGATGCCCAGCGGATCTACCACCTCAAGGAGCCGCGCGATCTCTCGGCCGCGCTGCGGTTCTTCTGCGGATGCGAGCATCGCGATGCCCACGGCGCCGAGGCCGTTACGCGCGCGACGCTGGATGTCATCAAGGGGCAGTTCCGCAAGTACGACGATCTGCCGCGGGATCTGGCGACGCTGGACCGGCTGTTCAACGCGACCGATCCCTTCAACGCCGACCGGTCGGGACGGCTCCGCTGGGTCGACGGCGAGATCACCATCAACTTCGGCAAGAAAAAAGGCGCGCGGATCAAGGATCTGGTCGGCGAAGATCCGGGTTTCCTGAAGTGGATCCTGCGGAGCGATTTTCCGATCGACACGCGGCGGATCGTGGAAGACGCGTTGAACGGCGTGTTTCCGCCGCCGCCCGGCACCCCGTCGAACAAGGTGGAGTAAGGTAGGACAGGCATTCCTGCCTGTCCAGGGTGTCGGCGCGTGGGGGCGCTTCTCCCTACCTGTATATTCGCGTCGTCCGCGTCATCCGTAGCGCTGCAGCTCGGCGGGGCGGGACGCTACTCGGCCGCGGGTGCGGTGGTGGCCGGCTCGGCGGCGGCCGACGCATCGGCGCGGGGCACGTCGTCCAGCGCATCGGCCCCGGCGGCGGCCGGCGCATCGGCGCGGGGCACGTCGTCCAGCGCATCGGCCCCGGTGGCGACCGGCGTGTCGGGCAGGTCGAGCGGCAGGGCCGGTTCGGCCGCCGGCGCTGCCTGCGGCGGGGCCGCGCCTTCCAGCAGCCAGCGGTCATCCTGCCCCGAGAGCCGGGCCGACAGGATCGAGAGGAAAATCGTGTTGATGAGGAAGACGATGCCGAGGATGACCGTGGTCTTCGTCAGGACATCGCCCATCTGGGCGCCGAACACGGCCTCCGCCGCGCCGCCCCCGAAGCTGACGCCGGCCCCCGATCCCTTGTTGCGCTGCAGCAGGATCACGCCCACCAGCAGCAGGCAGACCAGCACCTCGATGATTCGCAGAACAATGACAAGCGCGCCCATGATGGTTCTCCCTCGATGAATTAACAGCCGGCCTTGACGATCGCGGCAAACGAATCGGCCTTGAGCGCGGCCCCGCCGATGAGTCCGCCATCGATGTCGGGCTGGGCCATCAACTCGGCGGCGTTGTCCGGCTTCATGCTGCCGCCGTATTGGATGCGGACGCCGTTGGCGACTTTCCCGCCGGCGAGCTCGGCGAGGACGCGACGGATCAACGCATGCACTTCCTGCGCCTGACCCGGCGTGGCCGTGCGCCCCGTGCCGATCGCCCAGACCGGTTCATAGGCGATGACGCAGCGCTCCAGCGCGGCGCCCAGGCCCGCCAGGCTCCCTTTGAGCTGACTCGTGACGACGTCAGCCGTGCGGTTGGCTTCGCGTTCCTGCAGGGTCTCGCCGACGCAGATGATCGGGGTCAGGCCGGCCGCCAGGGCCGCCTGGGTCTTGGCGTTGACCGCGGCGTCCGTCTCGCCGAAGAGGGTGCGCCGCTCGCTATGTCCCAGGATCACATACTTGACGCCCGTTTCCACCAGCATGGCGGCGGAAACCTCGCCGGTGAAGGCGCCGGAGGCCGCCGCATGCATGGTTTGCGCACCCAGCCCGATGCGGCTCCCCTTGAGGGCCTCGGCGGCAACAGCCAGGGCCACGAAGGGCGGGCATACGACGACTTCGACCGGGCAGTCAAGCCCGTCCAGTTCTGCGCGAATCGCCGCAATCAAGGCCTTGGCCTCGGCGGGCGTCTTGTTCATCTTCCAGTTACCGGCAACAATCTTCGTGCGCATCAAGAGATCCATTCCTTTGGTGTCAAGCCGACATTATAGTATGGGCCGATCTTGACCGCAAGGCGCGATTCGGACAAAATGAGCCGGGCCGGATGGTTCGGACGAATCCGGCCCGAGGGCAACACGCCCGGATTGAACTGGGGCTTCGCGCGCATCCGCGCGGGAGCCGTCGGCAGGGGAGCGCAACGGCATGGCAACGAACGTTCAGGCGACCAACGCACTCGATTACACGGTGGAAACCCAAATCATTCACGCGGGATATGACCGCAAGACCTGCTGGGTGCAGTCGCGCTGCGGGGTCATCCCGGGAGGTGCGGCCGTCCTCACGACCCAGAAACTGCGCATCACGGGGAGCGACATCTTTTCCGGCATCCACGACCTGCGCAGCGAGGATTTCGGTCGTACCTGGAGCGAGCCGGCGCCGCAGCCCGGGCTGGCGCGCCGCGCCCATGCCGACGGCACCGAGTTCTGCCCCTGCGATGGAACCCCGACCTGGCACGCCGCCAGCGGCAAGCTGCTGTTGACGGGCCATCTCGCGCAGTACCGGGACGACGAACTGGTGCCCGGGATCCGGTCGCGCTCGACCTATTACAGCGTCTACGACGCGGCGTCCCGCCTCTGGGCCGACTGGGATACCGTCCGCCTGCCCGCCGACGATCCCGCCGCCTTCAGTTCCGGGGCCGGCTGCGGGCAGCGGTACGACCTGCCCGGCGGCGACATCCTGCTGCCCATCTATTTCACCCCCCGCGGCGACACGTCGCGCTGCAGCCGTGTCTCGGTCATGCACTGCCGCTTCGACGGCGCCAGGCTGACGTTCAACGGGCGCGGTCCCGATCTGGTGTGCGCCGAGCCGCGTGGACTCGGCGAGCCGTCGATCACCCGCTTCGGCGGCCGTTTCTACCTGACCCTGCGCAACGACGTGCGCGGCTACGTCGCGGTCAGCGACGACGGCCTCGCCTATGCGCCGATCCAGCCGTGGCGGTTCGACGATGGCACGGAGATCGGCAACTACAATACGCAGCAGCACTGGGTCACCCACCCGGACGGGCTCTATCTGGTCTACACGCGCCGGGGGGCGAACAACGACCACGTCTTCCGCCACCGCGCGCCACTCTTCATGGCACGGGTCGATCCCGAACGCCTGTGTCTGATTCGCGCCACCGAGCGGCCCGTCGTGCCCGAGCGGGGCGCCCGGCTGGGCAACTTCGGCATCTGCGCGGCCTCGCCGGACGAGACATGGGTGGTCGTCAGCGAATGGATGCAGACGACTGGCCCCGACAGCCACGACTGCACCGTCTGCGAGCGCTACGGCAGCAACAACGCCTTCTTCCTGTCGCGCCTGCACTGGAACCGACCCAACACGCTGGCCACGCCCTGGCGCGCCGCGACGCCGGCCAAGGGAGACGCGGGATGAGCACACGCCTGACCACCCCCGACCAGATTCTGAACGCCGCGCTCGCGAAGGAGATGCAGGCACGCGATTTCTACGATGGGCTTGCCCGCCAGACGTCCGTTGAGTTTGTCAGGGAGCTGCTGGAAGAGCTGCGGGACGAGGAGGCCAGGCATGTCCGCATGATCCAGAACATGCTGGGGCGGCTGGGTGCCGGCAAACCGCCGATCGGGCGGGCCTAATCGGCCTTTCGGGTGTGGAGGTAAGGGTGGACAGGCATTCCTGCCGGTCCTTTGTGCGGGAGGATCGTCAGCGGACCATCAGCAACGTGCTCCGGCGGACAATCCGCAGGAAATGATGCTGCCGGGGGCGGCGAACTCCTCCGCCGAAGGCACCGGATCCTGATTGTCCGCCCAGCCGCGTCCCACGGCGGCACTGGCTTGGCCCGCGAAGCTCGGCGGCGCCTCGGACTCGGCCACGAAATCGCCTCCCTCCACGCGGCCAGTCCCGGCCAGCGTCTCGATCAAGGCCAGCGGCGTGCGATGCCAGACGGCGATCCGTCCGCCGCCCGCAATCCCTTGAAGTGGCTTCCTCCGTGTTTGCGTCGGCGCCGGCTTTTTTGTATCTTATATCAAGCAACCTTTAGGATTATCCATGACCGTCATCCACCCCACCGCGATTATCCATGATGGCGCCCGGATCGGCGCGGACGTGACCATCGGCCCCTATTCGATTGTCGGCGAGCATGTCACGATTGGCGACGGCACCGAGCTGCAGGCGCACGTGGTGGTCGACGGCCACACGACGATCGGGCGCAACTGCCGCCTCTTCCCCTTTGCCTGCATCGGGATGCAGACGCAGGATCTCAAGTTCGCCGGCGGCACCACCTATGCCGAGGTCGGCGACGAGACGACGCTGCGCGAATTCTCGACGATCCACACGGGAACCCGCGACGGCGAGGTGACGCGGGTGGGCCGCAAGTGCCTGATCATGGCCTATGTGCATATCGCGCACGGCTGCCAGGTCGGCAACGAGGTGATCCTCTCCAACGCCGTGCAACTCGCCGGCGAGGTCGAGATCGAGGACATGGCGATCGTGTCGGGTATGTCGGGGGTGCACCAGTTCACACGGATCGGCACGATGGCCATGGTCGGCGCGGCGACCAAGATCGCGCAGGATGTCCCCCCCTACATGCTGGTGGCCGACATCCCCGCCATGGTGCGCGGTCCGAATGCCGTCGGTCTGCAGCGCCGCAACGTCTCGCCCGAGGCCCGCGCGGCGATCAAGCAGGCCTACAAGCTCCTCTACCGCGAGGGCTTGAACCGCACGCAGGCGATCGAGCGGATACGCGCCGAGGTGACGGACTGCCCCGAGATCCGTCATCTCACGAGTTTTGTCGAAAAATCCACCCGCGGCACGCTCTAAGCCCGCCCGCGCAACCGTGAGGCCCTCCATGCCGCATAATGTTCGCCATCCGATGCTGCGCGTGGCTGTGCTGGCGCTGGCCGTGCAGGCGGCGGGTTCCATGCACGCCCAGGCCGTCAACCGGATGGCCATCGGCTCCCTCGATCGCGTCAAGGTCGAGGCCTTCGCCCAGTTGCTCAGCGACGCCACCGGACGCCCCTTTGCCGTGGCGGGCGACATCGACGCCTTTTTCACCGTGATCGTCCCCGGCGGGACGACCTTGGAACTGCCGGCGGACGATGTCTATGCGTTCGGCCTCTCGGTACTGGCCTCGGCGGGGCTCAGCGTGGTCGACGAGGGCAACTCCTGCCGCATCGTCCGCCTGCCCGAGGGGGGCGGCCTCTCGGTTGGCGCCACGGTGGGCGAGGGACAGGCGGGCGGCAACGGTCTCGTCACGCGGGTCTTCCGGCTCGAGCATGCGGCGGCGGACGATGTGCGCCGCGTGCTGGAGGGCGGGGGCGGGCGCAAAGGGTGGATCGCCGTGCTGGAATCGAGCAACCACCTGGTCGTCACCGACACGGCGCGCACCCTCGAACGCGTCGCGCAACTGATCGCGGAACTCGACCAGCCGGGCCTCGCGCGCGTCACCGAGGTCGTCGCGCTGCAGCATGCCGAGGCCGAGGCGCTGGCGCGGCAGTTGAACGCCGCCATTCTGCAGAGCGCCCCGCAGGAGGGGCAGCAACTGGCCACGCGGCTGCAAGGGGGCGCGGTGGCGGGCTCCCCGGCGCGCACCGGGCTGGCCGTCGCGTCGCCCCACGCCGACAGCCTGATCCTCGTCGGCACGGCGGCGCAGGTCAAGGAGTTCCGCGAGCTGATCGCCCGGCTGGACGTCGACCGTCCGACCGGGCGGGGGCATCTGAATGCCATTCCCCTGCAGTATCTCAAGGCCGAGGACGCCGCCAAAAGCCTTTCGGCGCTGCTGGAAAAATCGGCCGCCAAGGCGGCCGACGGCCGGCAGATCCGCCGCATCGCCATCGAGTCGAGCGTGGTCAACAACGCCCTGCTCGTCGATGCGGCGCCCCAGGATTTCGAGGTGGTGCGCAGCCTGCTGGAGCAGCTCGACCGCGCGCCGGAACAGGTGCAGATCAGTGTGCTGATCGCCGAGATCGCCGACAGCTCGGGCTTCACCTGGGGTGTCGGGCTGACGGCCCTGACCGCGCCGGGCAAAAAAGGCGAGACGGCCTTCAGCGCCGGCAGTCGTCTGGCCGCCGACACGGGCGGATCCCTCGTGCAGAACGCCACGGCCGGCATCCTGCCCCAGGGCCTCTCCGCCGCCATTTCGCACGCCAGCGGGGTCGCGGCCGACGGCAGCCTGATCGTCGATTATCCCGGCATCATCAGCATCGAGGCGCTCAAGGCCGACAGCGATGTCGAGATCCTCTCCGAGACGGCCCTGCAGGCGCAGAACAACGTCGAGGCGACCTTGAGCATCGTGGACGAAATCCCGATCCTGAAGTCGACCATCGAAGGCGGTTCGGGGACGGCGCGCGATGTCATCCAGAACATCGAGCGGCAGGAGGTCGGCGTCAAGCTCAAGCTCGTGCCGCACGTCATCCCCGGCGGGCTGGTCCGCATGGAACTCAATCCCAGCATCGAGTCGGTCATCAATTCGGGGTCGCGCACGACCGAGTTCACCCCGACGATCGCCAAGCGCACCGCCAGCACCACCGTGACGGTCCCCGACGGCCAGACGATCGTCATCGCGGGGCTGACCCGCAAGGATGTGCAGAAGGTCGCCAACCGGATCCCCCTGCTGGGCGACATTCCGCTGCTCGGCTGGCTCTTCCGCTACACCAGCGAGGTCGAGAAGACGGCCAACCTGTTGATCCTCGTCACGCCGACGATCATCGCCACGCCGGCTGATGCCGCGCCGAGCACGCAGGCCTGGCGCCTCAAGACGGGAATCCATGCCGATGCAAGCGTCCCCCCATCCGCTCCCGCCCCGTGAGGCGGACGATCCCGCGCGCGGCCTGGCGGAGCGTTTCGGCCTGGCCTACCTTGCCCGCGTCGACGACGGCATGCTCCAGCCGGACTTGCTGGCCGCGCTGCCGCTGAGCTGGGCCCGCAGCCAGTGCGTGGTGCCGCTGGAGATCGAGGGCGAGGCCTGTCTGCTGGTCGCCGATCCGACCCGCGTCGAGGTGCACCAGCAGGCCGCGCAGGTCGTGGGGCGGCCCCTGCGGTGCGTCGTGGCCGCCGGCGTCGTCGTGCAGGAGGCGATCGAGCGCGGCTACGCGGCGCATGCCAAGGCCGATGCCGGCGGCTACATCCGCTCGCTCGACGCCGCCGCCGGCGCGGCCCCGCCGGGCGGGCGCGAAGCGGTTTTGTCGCGCGTCAGCGACCTGCTGGAGGCGGCCGAGGCGGCGCCGGTCACACGGCTGGTCAACCTTATCCTCCTCGAGGCCGTCAAGCAGCATGCCTCCGACATCCATTTCGAGCCGTTCGAGGATCGCCTGGCCGTGCGCTACCGGATCGACGGCGTGCTGTACAGCCGCGCGGAACCTCCCAAGCACCTGGAAGCGGCGCTGGTCTCGCGGCTCAAGGTCATGTCCCGCCTCGACATCGCCGAACGGCGGCTCCCGCAAGACGGCATGGCGCAGGTGCGCGTCGGGGAGCGGGCGCTCGACATCCGCGTGTCGACCGTGCCGGTGGCCGATGGCGAGCGGGTCGTGCTGCGTCTGCTCAACCGCGAGGACGCCTGCCTGCCGCTGACGGCGCTCGGCATGGATGACTCGCTGCTCGATGGATTCCAGCGGCTGCTCCGGATGCCCAACGGCATGATTGTCGTCTCCGGCCCGACCGGCTCGGGCAAGACGACGACGCTCTACGCGGCGCTCGGGGGGATTGACGCGCGCCGCCGCAACGTGATGACCATCGAGGATCCGATCGAATACCGGCTCAACGGCATCGGCCAGATCCAGGTCAAGCCGAAGATCGGGCTGACCTTCGCCAGCGGCCTGCGCCATATCCTGCGCCAGGATCCCGACGTCGTGCTGGTCGGCGAGACGCGCGATGCCGAAACGGCCGAGATCGCCGTGCGCGCCTCGCTGACGGGCCATCTGGTCTTCACCACCCTGCACACCAACGACGCGCCGGCGGCGGTCATGCGCCTGATGGACATGGGCATCCAGTCCTACCTGCTGGCCGCCTGCCTGCGGGGCGTGCTCGGGCAGCGGCTGGTCCGGACGCTCTGCCCGCACTGCCGCCGCCCCGCCACCTGGGAGGAGGCCGTCCGCGCATGCGACGTGCCCGCCGAGTGGCACGGCCGGGTGGCGTGCGCCGACTGGTGGCAGGCGGCGGGTTGCGACCGTTGCCTCGAGGGCTACGGCGGCCGCAAAGGGCTGTTCGAGCTGATGCTGTGCGATGCCCCGGTGCGGGCCGCGATCCGGCAGGGCGGCGCGGCCGCCGCCGACCTGCGCGCGGTCGCGCTGGCCGCAGGCATGCGTCCGCTGCTCGACGATGGCCTGGCCAAGGCCGCCCGGGGCGTGACCGACTTGCGTGAAGTCGCGGGAGCCCTCTCGGTGTGAGTGTGTTCACCTACAGCGGACGGGATGCCGCGGGCCGCCGCCGACGCGGCTGGATCGAGGCCGACACCCCCAAGAGCGCCCGCATCCTGCTCGATGCCCGCGGCATCCTGACGGAACACCTGGCGCCGGCCGCAGTCGCCGGGACGCTGCGCGGCGAGGCGCGGGCGCGCCTCTACCGCGAGATCGGCGTCATGCTGCGGGCCGGCTTCACGCTCGAACGGGCGATCGGCATGCTGGTCGACGAGGATCCCGAAGCCGGCCGCCTGCAGGGTTTTCTGATCGGCCTGCGCGACCGGATCCGCGAGGGACTGCCCCTCAGCGGCGCCATGCTGCTGCTCGCGCCCGCGCTGCCGGCCTTCGAGCAGGCGGCCCTCGGCGCCGCCGAGCAGGCCGGCACGCAGGGGCCGATGCTGGAGCAGCTCGCCGACTTCCTCGAGGCCCAGCAGGCGGTCGCCGGCCGCCTGCGCGGCGCGCTCCTCTATCCGCTCGCCGTCCTGCTGCTGGCCCTCGCGCTGCTGAGCCTGATGATGTTTGTCGTGCTGCCGCGCGCGACCAGTTTGTTTGCCCAGTTCGGCGATGGCCTCCCCGCCGCCGCCCGTCTGCTGGCCCTGTGGGGGCCGCGCCTGATGGCGCTGCTGCTGGCGCTGCTGCTGGGTGCCGGCTGCGCCGGCTGCTGGGCGCGGCAGGCGGCCCGGCGCGATGAGCGGCTGGCGGCGCGCGTCGAGCGGGGCCTGCTGCGCCTGCCGTTCGTGCGGGCGATCCAGGAACGCCTCTGGGGACTGCGCTTCGCGGGGACGATGTCGCTGCTGGTGCAGGCCGGCGTCACGCCGCAGGAATCGCTGGGCGTGGCCGGCGCCGCCACCGGCAGCCGCTGGATCGCCCGGCTGGCGGCCGA
>JAAYZJ010000039.1 GCA_012514915.1 Lentisphaerota bacterium
CATGTCTCCGCTCGAACAGAACCTGATCCGCATCGGCGCCCGGATCACCCGCTGGCGCGCCGGCGAGGGCGCCCGTTTCGGTCTGGCGGCGCTGGGTGGCTGCTGGGCCGCGCTGGCGCTGCTCGACCTGTGGCTGCGGCCGCGCGCGACCGGCCGGCTGACCCTCTCGCTCGTCTTTCTGGCGGCGGTGGCCGCGGCGGTGGCCGCGCTGGCGCAGATGCTCAGGAGGCGCCACTCCGCGGCCGCCGTCGCCGCCCTGCTGGAGCGCCGGTTCCCGCAGCTCGACAACCACCTCATCAACCGCGTCCTGTTCGCCGCCGCCGCCGACACGCGCTCGGCCTGGGTGCGGGCCTACCTCGCGGAACCGCCCCCCGCTTCCTGGAGCGACCTCCCGCTCGGCAACCTCAAGAACCGTTCCAAGCGGCGCATCGGCGCGGCCGCCCTCGCGGTCGCCCTGCTGGCGCTGCTTGGGCCCGGCTACCGCTACGGCGAGGCCTGGCGCGTCGCGCTGCAGCGCGTCGCCAATCCCTTCAGCACGCTGGCCCCCGTCACGTTCGCCACCGTGCTGCAGGTCGCCCCCGGCGACGCCACGGCCATCCAGGGCGATCCCGTCGAGCTGGTGCTCCGCGCACGGGGGCGCGCCGGGCAGGCGGTCGTGCTCGAACTGGCGCCGGCCGACGCCGCGCGCACCCTCGTCCGCCTCGGAACGTTCGACGCCACCGGCGTCGAGCAGGAATTTGTCCACACCCTTCCCCGGTTGACGGTGCCGGTCGTCTACCGCTTCACGGCCGGCGACGCCTGGCCGACGGCGCGGCATACCCTCACCCCCGTGCCGCCGCTGGCGGCCGAGAGCCTGTCCGTGCAGGTCGCGCCGCCGGCCTACACCCGCCTGCAGCCGCGCACATTCGACCTCCTCGGCGAGTCGGCCGAGATTCCGGCCCACGCCACCGTGACCGTCGCGGTCGCCCTCAACCGCGCCGCGGAGCGGGGCGTCGTGACGATGGGCGACGAGCCGCCGCTGGCCCTGGTGACCACCGACGGTGGCCGCCACTGGAGCGCCAGCCTCACGGTCGCGTCGGATGCCGCCCTGCGCATGACCCTGCACGAGGCGGGCGGACGCCGCCTCGACCAGGAGATTCCCTTCACGCTGGTCGCCGACCAGCCGCCCGCCATCCGGGTGACGGCGCCGGCGACGCGCGCGGCACTGCCGCCGGGGGCCCGCCCCTTCATCGCCTTCGAGGCGGGCGACGACTACGGCCTCGAGGCCGTCCAGCTCGAGGCGGTCGCCCGCGGCGCGCGCGAGGAGGAGCCGGGCCGGGTTCTCGCCCGCTGGAGCGCCGACGGCAACGTGGCGATCCGCGGCGATTGGACCGGCAACCCCGAGGATCTGGCGGGGATCGCCGCCTTCCGACTGGTGGCCACCGACCAGATGGACCCCGGACCGGCCCACCGCGCGGTCAGCCCGCCGATCGTGTTCGAAGCCATCCTGGTGACGGAGCAGTACAAGCAGGAAGTGGAGCTGAAGGGGAAGATCCGCAAGAGTCTCGGACAACTCATCGTGCGGCAGCGGGCGAACCTCAACGCCACCGCCGCCCTGATCTCGTCGCTGCCGGTCTTCGATCCCGCGTCGTGGGAGGCGCGCCATGCCGAGCAGCAGGGGATCCGCGCCTATGCCGCCGATCTGCTGGCCTCCGGCGGGACGGCCCTCGGGGGCGCCCGTGTCGTCGTCGAGCGCGTCCGCGAGCCGATGGCCGACGCCGTGGCGCAACTGGCCCACACGCGGGCGGCGGCGCCCGACGTGCGCGAACGGGCCGCGCGCGAGGCGCTCGACACCCAGAAGCTCATCTTGCGCCTGCTGACCCTGGCCGGCGAGCAGGCCCGCAAGGGACTGGCGGGTCCCGAGAGCTCGGGGCTGCTGGCGATGGTCGATGCCCTGCTCAAGGGGCAGACCGACGCGCGCGCCGCGGCGGCGCGCCTCCCGCCGGATGGTTCCGAGACCGACTCGCTCCTCGACGCGCTGGCGGAGCGCCAGCAATCGCTGGCGCTCGACGCCGCTGAACTCATCGGTCTGGCGCGGCGCGACGCCGACATGGCCAAGGCCGGCGACCCGCTCCACACGCTGATGACCGCCTTCGCCGACACCGCCGAGAACCTCAAGCTCAAGACCGACATGCTGCGGGCGGCCCAGGCCCTGCAGAACCGTCGCCCCGCGCAGGCCCTCGCGCCGCAGGACGGCGCGACGAACACCCTGCACGCCCTGAAGCGCCTCCTGGCCGGCTGGAAGGCCGACGAGACCGACAAACAGACCGCGGCCGCGCTGGACATCATCCACGACGCGCGCGAGGCCGTGCGCAAGCTCGAGAAACTCCAGGCCGCGGTCGTCGAAGCCCTGCGCGCCACGGAGGGCCAGGGCAACAAGACCGACGACCAGATCGACGAGGACCTCGTCGACGAGATCGTCGAGCTGAAGGCGCAGATGGCCGAGGCGATGCTCAAGGTCGCCACCGACCTGCAGGCCCTCCCCGATCTCGACGCCGCCAACGAACTGGTCACCGACTGCTACCAGATCTACGAGGCCATGGCCCAGGTGAAGGGAACCGAGAAGAACAAGGAGGCGATCGAACTCGGCCTGCAGAAGGAGGACGGCTATCTCGAGAAGATGGCCAAGACCGGCCAGAAGCTCGACGAGATGGAGCATTGGCTCCCCAACAAGCCCGACGACACCAAGCGCAACGTCGAAAACTTCGACCAGGCCGAGGTGCAGAGCGCCATCCCCGTCATCGGCATGCCCGAGGAGCTGCAGGACTTGATCGGCGACCTCCTCGACGAGCAGGAGGAACTGGCCGAAAAGACCGACGACTCGACGACCAACCAGGGCGACGCCAACCCCGCCGTCGGCTGGGAGATCGCCGAGGGCGAGACCGTCTCCTACAGCGCCGCCGGCAAGTCGGGCAACCGCCGTCCCGACCACAAGGACCAGGACGGACGCTCGCAGGTCGGCCGCGCCGGCATGTCGGATGGCGAGGTGATGGCCAAGTCGGGCCGGATCAACGAGGGCGACGAGAAGATCGACAAGCGGCGCACGAAGGATTCGTCGCAGTCGGGGTATGTCGAGGAGGAGGGCCATGCCGAGGCCAAGGCGACCGGCGGCGGCAAGAACTCGGGGTACTCCGACGAGAAGGGCATGGCAGGGACGGCGGCCGACGAGCGGCGCGCTTCCAAGGTCCAGCAGTCGTCCGAACGGGCGCGCCAGGCCGATCTGGCCCGCCTGGCCGACACCGTCTACGCCAATGCCCAGCTCAGCGGCCTGCGGATTCCACCCGGCTTCAACAGCGCGCGCGAGAACATGAACCGGGCCGCCGAGGCCGGCCGGGCGGGGAACATCCAGCAGATGCGGGAGTTCCAGGAGCGGGCCATCCAGGATCTGATGCTGGCCCAGTCGAGTCTCGATGCGGGGCTTTCGGGCGCCGCCATGGGGGCGGTTTCCTCCGACACCCGCTCGCCCGATGCCGCCGTCGCCTCGACGCCCGACGAGGCCCCCGCCGAGTACCGCGAGATGGTCTCGGATTATTTCAAAGCGATCGGAGAGTTGAAGTGAAGCGGCCTGTCGCGCATGGCGTCTCTCGATTCCTGGCGGCCGCGCTGACCGCCCTCCCCCCCCTGGCGGCCGTCCTCCCCCTGGCCGCCCAGCAGGCCGCGCGACCGCCGGCCGACTGGCTGGCGCCGCGCGCGACCCTGCGGGTGGAAGCCGCCGTCCACGAGCGGCCCGCCGACGACGAGCTCGGGATCTACCTGGCGATCCCCGACGGCGGCCTGCTGCCGCGCAACCCGGCCGTCGACGTCCGCGATGCGCACGGCAAGGTGTTGCCGCATCAGATTCTCTGGCACACGCCGGCCGATGCCCTGGGCGTGGTGTTCCAGCCTCCCGCCGCGAATGAACCGCGCGTTTTCGTCTATCTGAGCGGCAGCGCCGGCGCGATGCCGAGACCGGCCGCCTCGCCGCTCAAGCCCAGCCTGTTTGTCTTCACCCGCCCCGGCAATCCCTCGCTCGACCACGCGCGGCGGATGGCATCGGAATGGCCGCCCGCCCAGGGGGCCTATGGCGGCCCGACCGACCGCATCGGCGTCCGCTGGAATCCCTTCGGGCACGACGACCACTTCTCGTCCTGGTTCACGGGCTGGTTCAAACTCGACACCCGTGAGAGTCTCTACCTGGCGACGATCTCCGACGAGGGTTCCGAAGTCCACCTCGACGGCTCGCTCCTCGTCGCCTGGCCGGGGCGGCATACCCGGCGGGACGGCGCCCGCGGCCAGTATGGCAAACAGGTCACGCTGGAAGCCGGCTGGCACCGGATCGACTACTTCCATTTCGAGGTCGACGGCGATCAGGAGATGTGTCTGGTCTGGCGCCGCGGGCGCGACGGCAAGGACGCGCTCCCCGTGTTTATGGAAGGTTCAGCCTGGGGACGCACGGGCCGGGCCTCCGTGCAACGGATCGATGCGGCCGACGGCCGCACGGTCGGCTGGGTCGAGGGCAACCTGCAGGCTGATGGCTACCTCTGGACCGGTAATCAGCCCGTCCACCTGCACCGACTCGTCTGCCGCGGCGTGGCGCCGGCTGCGGGCGTCGCCGCGGCCTGGGATTTCGGCAACGGCTGCGTTGTACCCGGCGCGGCGGCCTGCACCTGGCTGGTCTCCGGGGCGCCCACCGCGCGCCAGACGGGGCAACTCGTCGTGACTTCTCCTGCCGGCGTCTCCCGGCAGACCTTCCGTTTCACCTCGTTCACGACGCCGCGCCCCCACGCCCTCGGCAGCCCGGCCGACCGTCTCCTCTACCGCCAGGCCTTTCTCGACCGCCTCCGCGCCGTACCCGCCGGGCAGGATCCCTGCGCAGCCTGGAACGGCGATCTCTGGTCGACCCTCGTCGAGATCCTCGAACCCTACAAGGGCGGACCGATCCTGGGTGAACTGTTCGAACGGGGCTGGCGGACGCTGCAAACACTCCCAGCCGAGCAGCGCCACGCGCTCGAGGATCGCTGGGCCGAAACCCTGCGGCTGCTCGGCGACACCGCGCGCCAACTGGCCTGGATCGAGCGCCTGGAGAAGGAGACGCGCGAACGGGCGCGGCAGTCGCGCTGGCGCGAGGAGCGGGTCGCCTGCCACCTGTACGACACCGGCGACCTCGCCGCCGCGCGGCGGTCCGCCGTGCGCCTGCGCGAACTGGCCGGCTCGCCCGACGAGATCCAGCGGGCCATCCTGCGGCTGGGGGATGTCGAGCTTTTCAGCGGCAACCGCGACCTGGCCGCCCGTCACTACGCCGATGCCCAGATGCGCTACCGCGGTCGCGGACGACTGGGCGGGGCCGAAGGGCTCTCGCGCTTCGAACCGTCGCGCGCCATCCGCGCCAGCGAGGCGCCCGGACGCGCCGCCCTGCGCTCGCTGCGCAGCACCACGGGCGACCTGAAGCCCTCCGACGCCTGGAAGCTCTATGCCGTCAACGATGCCGCCCAGTCGGCCACCATCCGGACCTACCTGGATCAGGGCGCCCTGGCCGAGGCGCAGACGGCGCTGACGCAGTGGGAAAACGACACGCCGATGTCGAAGCTCTCGGGCGATCTCCTCCTGACCGAGGCCCGCCTCTACATCCAGGCCGGCGACTTCCGCCGCGCCGCCGCCCTGCTGGCGGTCTGTCTCGGCAACGACGTCATGACCAGCCAGCTACCGGACATCATGCACCTGCAACTGGACACACTGATGCGTCTCAAGCGCGCGCCCGAGGCGCGCGCCCTCGCCGAGGAAGCCGTCAAGCGCTTCCCCGGCCTGCCGGTCGCCGGGCGCGCGGAGGCGATTCTGCGCGACACCGGCAGATAAGCCCTCCTACC
>JAAYZJ010000392.1 GCA_012514915.1 Lentisphaerota bacterium
GCCCGGTTTTCCCGCGCGATCCGCCGTCCAGGCATGCGGCGCGCCCCATTCATCCGTCCCCCTGCGTCCAGACCCCCTCGCGCCACCCTCGCGCTCCCCTCGCTCCCGCGCACAGCGCAACCGGCTCAGGAATTGGTGCCCGGGGTTGCACCGCCGGGCCGCTGGGCGCAAGGGGGTAGGGGGCATGGCAGGCGAACCGGAAGGCCGGAACGTGGGGACGGCCGTCCCCGGCGGGCGTTCTCCATCCATGCGCGATGGCGCCATCGGTGCCGACGCGATTCGCCAGACGCGCGCATTTTTGCTATGATGGCGACCATGAACCACAGTTCGCCTGTTTTCGGAATGACACTCGTTTCCGCCGACGCGCCATGATTCCATTTGCCTACAAGTTCTTCAACCGGGTTCGCAGTGAAGCACGCCGCAAGGACGGCTTGATCAGCATCGAGTCGGGCGGCCATGCCCGGCAGTTCATCGCGTTCGACTGGGGAACCGACACGTTCATCCTCGAGCGGGAGCTCCTCAAGGCGCGCCCGACGCGCGCCCCCGTGTTGATCGTCCCCAAGAAGCGGCTGGGCAGGACCCATCAGGGCGGCTATGTCATGACCGCCACCACGGGCAACCACAGCGTCGCGGCGATACCCCTCCTCGGCGGGCTTTTCTGGAACTTGGGCCGGATTCCCGAGCGGCTGCGCAGCGAGGTGCTGCGGGAGCATGTGCTCTGCTGCAACATCGTCGGCGAGGCGATCGAGCTCTCGCAGCGCGACGTCGCCATCGAGACCCTGCACGCGGCCGACGACTGGTTGCGCGGGCTGGGCTGGCCACTCGAGCGCATCGTCGTCGCCGAGCGGCTCGACACCGCCATCGAGTACTATCGCCGCCTCGGCCAGGAGTGGCGCATCAAGCCGCTGGCGTGGACCCGTGAGGAAATGGACATCGCCCTGCGGGCCAGCCGGGCCCGGATCCACAGTTGTCTCAACTACTACCACAGCGTCAAGGGCGTCCACCTGCTGACCTGCAGCGAGTTCGCCTCGCTGGCCGCCCGCGCGCGCGACGATTTTCCCGCCTTCAACGCGGCGCTGGAGGAACTGGTCAAGCCGCTGGACGAACGCGGGATCGGCGCGATGCGCGAGCCGAAGTTCCGCAACCATCACGAGATCGAGCTGTTCGGCGTCCACGGCGACCAGAGCCTGAACGTCATCGTGCCCCAGTTGGAGGCCCTGCACCACGATCTGGCGGCCGGCGCCTGCACGCAGGAGCACTGCCTGGCCCGCCTGGAGCGGATCGCGCAGGTCTTCCGCCGGTCGCTGGAGAATCCGGCGTTCGCCGACGAGACGAGCGAGCTGTTCGTCAGCAGCATGTACCGCCACCTGACCGGAGAGATCTACTACAGCAGCCAGGATCAGGTCGCCCCCGCCTTCGACGACCGCAAGACCGCCCTGCCCGGCGCCACCTATCACGGCGGCAAGTCGGAGATCCATCCCGGGGCGGACAACCGCACGCTGGCCATTCTCGATTTCGTGCAGACCCTGCTGAGCCACGACGAGGCGCTTGACTACGTCAACATTTACGAGCTGCGCCTCGACAACCGGGTGCCGCTCGGGCGCGGGCCGACGCGCGAGATCGATTTCAAGACCAATCGGCGTCCCGTGCCGATACGGCTTATCGAGAAGCGGCTGGCCCACCACGGCACGGGATACGCCAACTACATGCTGGTTCGCGTGCAGGCTTTCCAGGGGCTGGGTGTGGCCTACGGCGACCACCACCTGCTGACCCGGCACGACGGCGAGTCGCGCGAGGTCCACTATTTCATCCGCCAGCGGTATGCCGGCTACGCCTTTGGCTGTATCGGCGCCAACAAGTTCCACCGCACCGACTGCGAGCACGGCGTGATTGACTTTCCCGAGGCAATCCTCGCGTTGGCGGCCCTGCTGGGCAACGCCGCCGCGCAGACCCTGGCGGTCAAGCGCTACATCCCCGACGACCGCTCGGTCCATTTCGGCGAGGGGAAGGAGATCATCGAGTTCGGCTTCGACGCCAAGCACCGCTGCGAGATGCCACTGCGCGTCCGCCTCTGCTCGGTGCGCGGCACGCTGGGCTGGCCCGTCCTCGATCATTCGCAGGAGAATCTGGATCGCTGCAGCGATGTCTACATGCGGACGTTCGCGCAGGTGCTCAAGCGTTTCTGGAGCGAGCATGCCGATGTCGTCACCCTGCGCGAGGCGCGCGACCACTTCCTCGATGGGTTCATGGCCACGACCCGTGAACTCTACTGGAACTACACCAGCCGCCGGGAGGTGTTCACCGCCTTCAACCCCGACGTGCGCGCCGTTTTCAAGTTTCAACGCAAATGGCGCTTCGCCCTGTGGGCGCTCGAGCAGCAGCAACTGCAGATCGCCGCGCTGACGGGTCGCTTCGACCGGTTTATCGACACGGACGAGCCCCGCGCCGGAGACGGACGCCCCCCCTCGCCCAGCTACAATTATGATCATGCCTAAGTCATCCGATCTGCTGCAGGCGGGCTACAGCCCGCGGTACCGGATTCGCTGGCGCCACGCCGACGTCACCGACAGCGCCCGGGCCTTGGCGCAGGCTCACCTGTGCGGCCCCTCCGCCGCGCTGGTTCTCGCCGAGGCCCTCGGCGGCGTCGCGCTGCTCGCCGGCGAACTGACGCAGCGCGGGGAGACCGTCGCGCTCCGGATGCGGGTGGACGGCCCCGTGCAGGGCGTTCTGGTGGAGGCCGACCGCGAGGGCGCCCTGCGCGGCTATCCCCAGATCAAGATCCTGAACGATTTCGACGGGGGCGAGACCATTCAGTCGGAGCCGGTGCTGGGCGGTGAGGGGCAGGTCGGCATCATCCGGTCGCTGCCAGGGACGATCATCTCGCAGGCGGCGTTCGCGTGTTCCCCCCCATCGGTGCGCCAGGCGCTCGACCGTTACTATGCCGTTTCGCTGCAGCGGATGGCCTTCTGCCTGATCCAGGCCTTCGCCTACGAGGGGGGGGTGGATCTGGCGCGGGGCTTCCTGGTGGACTGCCTCCCCGACGGCGACCCGGCCGAATTCCAGCGCCTGCGCGCCGCGGCCGCCGATGGGCTGCTGGCCGAGGCGCTCGAGCATGCCGACGGCGCCAGGGGCGTCGGCGAGGAACTGGGCCTGACCGATGCCGTCTGGGAGCCGCCCCGCCCGCTGCGCTTTGCCTGCCGCTGCTCGCGCGAGCGCGCCTGGAGCGTCCTGGCCGCCCTCTCGCCCGCCGAGCGCCGCGAGATGGCTGCGGCGGGTACGCCCGCCGACATCAACTGCCACATGTGCGGCCGCCATTACACGTTCGGGCGCGATGCGCTGGCTGAGGTTCACGGGGACGACGGGGCTCCGCCTGCGGAGGGCGCGGATCATGCATGAAGACGTCCTCAAAATCCTGGCGCGTCGCAGCGTGCGCGCCTTCACCGCGCAGCCCGTGCCGGACGCGACCCTCCGCGACCTCCTGAAGGCGGCCATGTCCGCCCCCTCCGCCGCCGCCCGGGACCCCTGGCATTTCATCGTCGTCCGCAACCCCGTCCTGCTGTCGCGCCTGGCCGAGCTCCTGCCGCACGGCACCCTGATTGCCCACGCCGCAGCCGGGATCGTTGTCTGCGGCGACAAGCAGGCGGCGCACCGCCAGGACCTCTCCTACCTGCTGCAGGACTGCAGCGCGGCGACCGAGAATCTGCTGCTGGCCGCCTCGATGATGGGGCTCGGCGCCTGCTGGCTGGGCATCCATCCGAACCGCGAGCGGATCGCCGGCTTCCGCGAGCGCCTCGGGCTGCCGTCCGCCATCATTCCCGTCGCGGCCGTCGCCCTCGGCTTTCCGCAGGAACGCCCGGCCCCCCGGACACGGTACCGGACGGACAGCGTGCACCGCGAATGCTGGTGAGAAGGGACCGTATCCAGATGAAGATTGTCTGTGACGCCAACATGCCGCTCGTCAGCGAGGCGTTCGCCACACTGGGCGAGGTCGTCGCGCTCGACGGGCGCCAAATCGGCCCCGGGCACCTCCGCGACGCCGACATCCTGATCACGCGCTCGACGACCCGCGTCAACGAGACGCTGCTGGGCGCGCGCCGGCTCCGGTTCTATGGATCGGGGGTCATCGGTACCGACCATATCGACATCCCGTTTCTGGAGCGGGCCGGGATTCCGTGGTGCGCGGCGCCCGGCTGCAACGCCGTCAGCGTTTCGCAGTACATCGTCTCGGCCCTCGTCCGTTTCGCCCGGCGCGACGGCCTCCGGCTCGATACCCTCACCCTGGGCGTCGTGGGCGTCGGTCATGTCGGGAGACAGGTGGCCGCGCGGGCGCGCGCCCTGGGCATGCGGGTGGTCGCCTGCGATCCGCCGCGTCGGCGGGATCCCGCCGACGCTGAGGCGCAGGCGTTCATCCCCCTCGACGACCTGCTGCGCGAGGCCGATATCGTGACCCTGCACGTGCCGTTGACGCGCACCGGCCCCGATGCCACCATGCGCCTGCTCGACGCCACCCGCCTGGCCGGCATGCGTCCGGGCGCCCGGCTGATCAACGCGGCCCGCGGGCCCGTCATCGACAGCGACGCGTGGCTGGCGCTCCAGGCGCGTGGGAGGCTGGGCGGCACCGTTCTCGACACCTGGGATCCGGAGCCCGCCTATCGCCGCGACGTCCACGCGCGGGTCGACTGGGGGACACCCCACATTGCCGGCCATAGCTATGAAGGCAAGGTGAACGGCACGCTGCAGGTCTACCGCGCAGCCTGCCGGGTGCTCGGCGTCGCGCCCGCCTTCACGCCCCACTTGCCGTCCCCGCCCGTTCCCGAGATCGAGGTCGACGCGCGGTCGATGAGCCGCGAAGCCCTGCTCGAACGGCTGGTGCTGCCCATCTATGACCTGCTCTCGGACGATGCGCGGCTCCGGCCGACGGCGCTGATCGAGGACGACACGCAGCGCGGGCAGGCCTTCGACCGCCTCCGCCGCGACTATCCGATGCGGCGCGAGTTCAGCGCGACGCGGGTCGTCCTGCAGAACGCCACGCCGGAGCAGGCGCGGATGGTGCGTGAACTCGGTTTCACTGTAAAGTAAGACAGGCCATTCCTGCCCGTCCGAGGTCAAGCTTTGCTGGGGGCGATGGGCATCGCCCGTCAATACGCGGCGCCCGTCGCCAGCTCGACCATCGTCTCGTAGTTGCGCAGGGCAAGCGCCGAGAGTGTCCGCCCGTAGGGGCAGGCCGACGGCATCAGAACAAAACCGCGACCCTCGCCCGAAGTTCCCGCCGCGAGCGAGCGTTTGACCACCTCGGCGAAGCGGGGCGTCGGCAGGTTCTCGAGGTCGGTGATTTCGAGGTTGCCGAACAAGACCAGTTGCCGGCCGTAGCGCCGGCGCACATCGTGCAGGAGCACGTCGCCCTGTGGCGGCGGCTCGATGGGGTCGATGGCGTCGGCCCCCATCGCGCAGATGTCATCCAGCACCTGGCCGATCCGCCCGTGCGCATGGATGCGGGCATAGCCGCCGGATCGGTGGATGGCGTCGATCATCGGACGGACATAGCGGCAGACGTAGTCGCGGAAGCACGCGGGCGGCAGGAAGGGCGGGGTGGCGTATTCGGGGCCATAAATTCGCCAGAGCCGGCCGGGCAGTGCCCGGGCCCCCGCCTCGATCTTGGGTGCTAGTGATTCTGCGAATCGATCCAGCAGTTTGCGGAACCAGTCCGGCTCCGTCAGTGCGAGCGTCGTGTAGTCGGCCATGCTGAATAGCGAGGCCGCCAGGCAGAGCGGATCGGGCGTGTCGATCATGACGATACCCGTGTCGCCCAGTGTGGCCTCGGCTTCCAGCACGTCTGAGGGATCCACGGCGCCATCGGAGGCGGGGAGTGGCACATCGAGGAATGCGCGTAGATCGTCGAGATCCTTGAGGAGATGCTCCTCGGTCCAGACGGTGTTGACATCGCGATCCCGTCGCGACCGGCACGTCAGTACCCGCCCGCCGGCCCGGACTTCCCGCCGGGTGAAGCGGCTCTCCCCCTCGAGCCAGGTGGTGTTGTGCGACAACCCCTCGAGGGGGTCGGGTGTGATCGAAGCGTAGGCCACTTTGCGCATCACGATCCGGTCGGTGTGGGCGCGTGCCAGGTCGATCAGTGGTGCCCACGAAGGATCGGCGAAGATGTTGAACGGATCGTCCGGGGAGGTGTTCTCCATGCCGGTGATCTCGTAGAACGAGACCGGGGGCCGGTCGACCGGTGCGCCGCGCAGGGTGGCCAGCAGTCGTTCGCGACGGGTCATGATGTCGTCTCCTATCCGGCGTTCCCTGGGGTAGGGGGAGGTGAAATAACTTGCTCGAGCAGGCGCGTGGCACAGTGCGCGACGACCCCGCGACGCGCGGCGACCGCGCGGGCGGCACGCCCGCCGCGTGCACGGCGTTCGTCGGGATCGCCGAGCAGCCGGTCGACTGCGACCCGCAGCGCGGCGGCGTCGGCGACCTGCAGGATCGCATCCGACCCCAGCAGGTCGGCCATGACAGGACGGAAATTCCCGGTGTGGGGACCGACGATCGTGGGCACGCCGCAGAGGCAGGGCTCGATCATGTTCTGGCCGCCGTTGGCCGTGGCGAGGCTCCGGCCGACGAACACGATGGCGGCATGCGGATAAAAACCCATCAGTTCCCCGGTGGTGTCGACCAGTAGCACATCGTCGGCGGTCAGCGGCGCCGGCGGCCCGCCGGAGCTGTCGATCGAGCTCTTGAGTACCGGCCGCAGCCCCGCCACACGGATCTGTGCGGCGACGTCCTCGCGCCGCTCGAAGTGCCGCGGGACGAGCGCCAGACGCAACCCGGGGTGGCGCGGCAGCAGGTCGCGGTAGATGTCAAGCAGGATCCGCTCTTCACCGGGCCAGGTGGAGCCGCCCAGCAGGATCAGGCGGTCGCCGGCCAAGTCGAGCTGTCGCAGCAAGGCGGCGGTCCGTTGCTCCCGCGCGGGCTGCCGTTGCGCGACATCGAACTTGAAGCTGCCGGTGATCACGATGCGGTCCCGGTCGGCGCCGGCGGCTGTGAAGCGGTCGGCGTCGAGCGCCGACTGGACCAGGAGGAGGTCGAACAGCCGCAGCACGGGGCCGAACCAGAAACGCAGCAGCCGGTAGGTCGCGGCCGTTTGGTCGGACATGCGCCCGTTGACCAGCGCGAGCGGGATGCCGCGCGCCGCGCAGGCGCGGATCCAGTTGGGCCAGAGCTCGGTCTCGACCAGCAGAAAGGCGCGCGGACGGACGGCGTCGAGCGCGCGGCGCACCATCCAGGGGAAATCGAGGGGGTTGTAGATCAGGGTGTCGGCTTCGCCGAGCAGTTTCTCCGCCTCGCGCCACCCCGTCGAGCTTGTCGTGCTCAGGACAAAGCGCATGGCGGGGTCGAGGGCGCGCAGCGCCCGCATGAGTTGTCCGGCCACATAGACCTCGCCGACGCTGACCGCGTGGATCCAGACCGGGCCGCCGGTGCCGAGGCGTGCGCGCAGCGCGGGATGGTAGCGGCCGAAGCGTTGCTCGAAATGGGCGGCGTAGCCGCCGCGCCGGCGCATGCGCACGAGCATCCGCGGCAGGACGGCCAGGGAGACCAGCCCGAAGCATAGATTGTAGAGTAACCAGCGCATGGCGGGGGCGGCTTATCGGATGGGACACGGAGCGGAAATGCCCTCCATTGAACCATGAACGCGCCGCCGCTGCAATCTCAACTTGGTCAGCAATTCTCAATAGCTGCAACTTGGTTGCGCGTTTGCTATTGAGTTAATCGGGCGCGTTGGGTAAATTGTAACGGTTCGACAAGTGGATCCCCGTGTCATGCAAAACAATTTGAAATACCGACAGTTTCTTTCCGAATCGCGGCGGGTCGTCGTCAAGATCGGCACCCGCGTGATCGCCCAGCGCACGGGACGGCCCGACATGCGGCAGTTGCACCGGCTGGTGGCGCAGGTCGCCGCGATCAAGCGCGCGGGCATGGAGGTGGTCATCGTCACGTCGGGCGCGGTCGGCGCCGGCATGGAGGCGCTGGGCATCCGCGAGCGTCCCACCCTCGTCTCCGATCTACAGATGTGCGCCGCCGTGGGGCAGGCCCGCCTGATGGCCTCCTACACCAAGCTGTTCATGGACTACAAGCAGCGGGTTGGGCAGGTTCTGCTGACGCACGACGATTTCGATCACCGGGTGCGCAACGCCAACGCCAAGCGGACGATGGAGCACCTGCTGCGGGCCGGCGTAGTGCCGATCGTCAACGAGAACGATGTCGTCGCCGACGAGGAACTGAAGGCGGAGCTGTCGTTCGGCGACAACGATTTCCTCGCCGCCCTGGTCGTCAAATTGATCCGGGCGGACTTGCTGGTGATCCTCTCGACGGTCGACGGCGTGCTGCGCATGGACGGCAAGGCCGGGCGCCGTCTCCCCTGCATCGACAAGATCGGGCCCGACGTCCTCAAACTCGTCAACCCCGGCGCCAGCGCCCTCTCCAAGGGGGGGATGGATTCGAAGCTCCGCTCGGCGGCGATCGCCGCCAAGGCCGGCTGCTCCGTCGTCATCGGCAACGGGCGCAAGGCGGACACGCTGACGGACATCGTAGCGGGTAAGGATGTCGGCACGCTGATTCTCAGTTCACCGCTTTAACGGGGAGGGAGGGGCATGAACCTTCACGAGCAGATCCGCACTCTGGGGGACAACGCCCTGGAGGCCTCGCGACGCCTGGCGTCCATGAGCACGCGCCGCAAGAACATCGCCCTGCGCGCCATGGCCGCGGCGGTCGACACGCAGCGCGACCTGATCAAGGCCGCCAACGACCGCGACCTTCAGCTAGGGCGCGAGGCCGGCCTCTCGGCGGCGCTGCTCGACCGTCTGTCCCTGACGGACAAGCGGCTGGATGGAATCATCCGCGGGCTGCGCGACGTGGCCGACCTGCCCGATCCCGTGGGGCGTTGCCTCGGCCGACGGCGGCGGCCCAACGGCCTGGTCATCCTCAAGCAGCGGGTGCCGATCGGAGTGATCGTCATCATCTACGAGTCGCGGCCGAACGTGACCGCCGACGCCGCGGCACTCTGCGTCAAGACCGGCAATGCCGTCATCCTGCGGGGCGGCAAGGATGCGTACCACTCGAACCAGGCGCTGGCCGAGGCCCTGGCGGCCGGCAGCGCCGAGGCCGGGCTGCCCGCGTGCGCCGTGCAGTGCGTCGCGACGACCGACCGCGACGCCGTCCGTGAACTGGTTCAGATGGACGACCGGGTCGATCTGGTCATTCCCCGCGGGGGCGAGTCGCTGATCCGCGCCGTGGTCGAGCAGGCCCGCGTTCCCGTCATCAAGCACTACAAGGGGGTTTGCCACATCTACGTGGACGAGTCGGCCGACCTTGACATGGCGCTGGCGATCTTCGAGAACGCCAAGTGCCAGCGGCCGGGAGTCTGCAATGCCGTCGAGACCCTCCTCGTGCATGTCGGCATCGCGCCGGCCTTCCTGCCCCAGTTGGCCGAGCGGTGCCGCCGCCAGCATGTCGAGGTGCGGGCCGATGAGGCGGCCTGCGCCATCGTGCCCGACTTCAAGCCCGCCGCGGAGGCAGACTGGGGCGCCGAGTATCTCGACCGGATCGTGGCGCTGCGCGTCGTGCCCGACACCGAGTCGGCCATCGCGCACATCAACGCGTATGGCTCGCGCCACTCCGATGCGATCCTGACCCGCGACGAACAGGCGGCCAAGGCCTTCACGCGCGAAGTCGATTCGGCCGCGGTCTACGTCAACGCATCGACGCGCTTCACCGACGGTGGCGAGTTCGGCATGGGGGCGGAGATGGGGATCAGCACCGACAAGCTCCACGCCCGCGGGCCGATGGGGCTCGAGGAGCTGACCACCTACAAATACGTCATCCAGGGCAACGGCCAAATCCGCGCCTGATTCCGCCAGGAGCCTCGACCCGCGTGAATGCTCTCCTGATCCGCCAGGCCCTGCTCGACAACCGCCCGGTCGATGTCCGGATCGAGAACGGCTGCTTAACCCAGATCGCCCCGCGGATCGACGCGCCTGGCGCCGAGGTCATCGACGGGCGGGGCAAGGCCATCGTGCCGCCGTTCTACAACGCCCACGGCCATGCGGCCATGACGCTATTCCGCGGCTTTGCCGACGACATCGAGCTTTTTCCCTGGCTGCAGGAGCATGTCTGGCCGGCCGAGGCGATGCTGACGCCGGAGGATGTCGCCTGCGCGACGCGGCTGGCGATCATTGAAATGATCCGCGGCGGCACGGTCTTTTTCAACGACATGTACTGGGAACCAGCCACGGTCGCACAGGTGGCCGACGAAATGGGGATGCGCGCCGCGATCGGTCGCCTGTTCATCGAGGAGCGCCCCGGACACGTCCGGCCGGTCTGCCAGCGCAAGTCGGAGGAGCTCGAGGCCATCGCGCCCGGGCTCTCCAACCGCATCCAGATCACCTTCGCGCCGCATGCGATCTACACGGTGAGCGGCATCACCCTGCGCCGGATCGCCGACCAGGCGCGCGACGCAGGGCAGATGATCCACATCCACGCCGCCGAGACGGTCGCTGAGTGCGACGCCTGCCGGCGCGAGCATGGGCTCACACCGATCGCCTGGCTCGACGCCTGCGGCCTGCTCGGGCCGCGCACCGTCCTGGCCCATGCCGTCCACCTGACCGATGCCGACATCGCCTTGATCCGCGACCGCCGGGCGGTGATCGCCCACATGCCCGTCTCCAATGCCAAGCTGGGATCGGGTCGGTTCCGTTTCGAGGCCGTGGTGGAGCAGGCCGGTTGCCGCACGACACTGGGAACCGACGGCTGCGCCTCGAACAACAACCTCTCGATGTTCGACGAGATGAAGCACGCGGCCCTGTCGGCCAAGCTACAGGCCGGCAACCCCGTCGCCGGGCATGCGCAGACGGTGCTCGACTGCGCCACGCGTCACGGTGCGGAGGCCTTCGGCATCGAGGCGGGAGTCATCGCCGAGGGGAAACGCGCCGACGTCCTGCTCGTCGACCTCGACCATCCCTTGATGGTACCCTGCTTCCACCTGGCCTCGAACCTGGTCTATTCGGCCGACACGGCGGTGGTCGACACCGTCATCTGCGACGGCCGCGTGCTGATGAAGCACCGCAGGATTCCCGGCGAGGAGGCGATCGTCGCCGCGATGCGCGAAGTCGCCCGGAAGTATGCGTCGCTAGCCCTGGGCGGCCGGCGGGCGGTCGGCGCCCTGTAACAAGGCGATGGCGCCCACATCGAACAAACCCTTGTCGGTCAGCTTGAGGGCGGGGATGAGCGGCAGGGCCATGAACGAGAGGGTCATGAACGGAGCATGCAGCGAGGACCCCAGCGCCTTGACGCTCCGGTCGCACGCGGCATACTGCGCCGCGACGAAGGTGCGCACGGCGACGGCATCGACCAGAAACCCCGAAAGGGCACGCCGTCGGGATTTCACGGGTTCTCCTGTTCAACGACCAGGCGGAAGAAGCCGCTCGCGCCAGTTGCCTCGGGCATGTAGACCATCAGAGTGTCGCCGCCGGCCACGCCTGCCCAGCCGGGCACCGGCCGCCAGTCGGGCACGGGCGTCAGGGCGGGCGTGTGCAGCAGGGTGTAGCGCCGTCCCGCCAGGCCGAGCCAGACGATGCCCACACCGCCGCCGGGACCGGCCGGGGACGTTTGCAGGCGGAGAACCGACCGGGCGTCGGCAGCATCGGTGCCGGCCAATTCCTCGTCACGGTTGGCGAAGCCGTCGCCGTCCCAGTCGCTGCCGGGTTCCAGCACGAGCACGGCTGCGCCGGTCATTAGGCTGCTGTTGCCGACGTGATCGACCGCATAGACCCACACGCAGTTGGTTGCGTTCATGCGGGACGCCGCGATCGTCGCCTGCGTGTCCGCCGTCATCAGGGACGGAATCAGCAGATCGGGGGCCTGGACAAGGAGTTGGTAGACGAACACGCCGGAGCCCGCGTCGGTGAAACCATCCCAGTGCGCCGCGAGCTGGCCGCCGGTCAAGTAGTCGCCGAACGGACTGCGGGAAACCTCGAGCCACGCCTGCGAGGCGTCGGGCGGTGTGGCGTCGATGCGGTAAGGACCGCGGCGAACCGCGGAAGACCGATTGCCGGCGGCGTCGAGCGCCTGGACGGCGAACCACAGGTTGGATCCTTCGCTGGCCGCCAGGGACACAGCCGACCGCGTGACGATCGGCGCGTCGTCGAGCAGGTCGTCCGGATCCCCTGACAACCGGGCGCGGTAGCGGACGCCGCCGATACCCAGCCCATCCCCGGCCGGGTTCCAGGCCGCCCCGAAGGCGGTGTTCCGGCTCCAGACCGACGGAGCGTGCGTCGTGCTGGCCAGACCGTTCGGCGGCTCGGGGGGCTCGTTGTCGATGAGGAAGGGGGCTGAACTCCGCGGGGCCGACGTGAACCAGGCGTTGCTGGCGAGCACCAGCACGCGGGCGGCTGGCACGAGAGACGGCAGCGCGGGGCTCGTGCCGCGCGTGTCCCACTGGACCGTGACGACATTCGTCCCTGAGACGCTCCCCTCGCGTGTCGGAATAGGGCCCAGCACGGCATGGGCGGTGTCCAGCACTGGCTGCCCGAACGCGGCCGATGGCGCGTTCAGCAGGGGGAGGGCCGGCGGGGCGGTCGCATCGGCAGCGTAGCGGATGCTCAGGGTGAGCGGTTCGCCGTCGTGCTCGGCCACCGGCACACGGATCGCGACCGTGCCCTCGCCGTTGGTCGACGACTGCCAGGCTTCGGGGACCCCGACCCAGGGGATGGCCCGCGGGCGCGCCCGCACCTCGGTGCGAAGACGGGGCTGGACGGGGTCGTTGGAGAGGAGGAGCAGGTGTTCGCGCAGCTCGCGCGGGGAGTCGGCCGGTGCCTGGATCTGCAGGGACAGCGCCTCATGTTCCGGGAAGCCGAGGATTCCGTCGGCACGGACAGGTGTCAGCCAGTCCAGTCCCGGCACGGTGGCGAGGGGCGCGATCTCGATGTCGTCGAGATAGACGCCTTCGCCGTCGGTGTTGTTGTCGCCTCCATAGACGAAACGGAGGCAAACTTGCCGGCCGGCGTAGGGGGAGAGGTCGAACGTCGCGGAACGCCACCCTTCGGATCCGTTGCCCGCAAAGCAGGGGGTGTCCTGCGGCCATGGCGCGTAGGTCCAGCCGGTTTGCCGGTGCGTGTAGGGGCCGGGCAGCGGCTGGTAGGCCGTCCCCGCGTTTGTCGAGATTTCCACGATCATGCTGTCGTAGGCGTAACCGGGATGGCTGGTGTCGAGCTCGCTGGCGATCCAGTAGCGGAACGCGAGCGTGGCCGCGTCGTCCGGAGTGAACAGGGGGGATCGCAGCCCGGCATAGACCGCCGGCGCGGTGTAATTCCCGGCCGAACGGGGCGCACCGCGCAGCGAGCCCGGCGGCGAGGCGAACCGGTTGGTCGCCAGGATCCAGGGTTGTCCGCGCGCGTCGAAACGCCAGGTGTTGGTGGCCTCGGCGGTACCCGCCTCGAAGACGGCGCGGTGCAGGAGCCAATGCAGGGGGGCGTTCCCGCTGTTGGTCACGGCCGACTGGACGGTGAGGCTGGCGCCGCGCGGCACATCGCAGGCCAGCACGGGGGCGGGGCCGAAGCCGGCCCGCGGGTAGACGAGGTCGAGGGCGAACGGGCCTTGCAGCGCCGTCCGTCCACCGGGGTCGGCGGCCTCGATCTGGTAGACGATCCGGTCGCCGGCGGTGGCGGCGCAGGCGATGGATCCGGTGTGGCTGCCGGCGGCGTCGAGGGCCATGGACTGGGTGTGCCAGTCGCCACCGTTTAACTGCCAGCGCACCTGCGCCGACTGGACGCCGTGCGTGTCGTGGATGCGCGCCGTGATCGCGTAGGGGGGCGGTCCGCCCTGGATCGCCTCCAGCCGCGTGTGCCGGATGGAGGGGGGGGCCGGGAACGAGAGTGGACTCGTTGGATCGCACAGGTCCTCGAACTCCTCGGCCGTCGTGAATCCGTCGTCATCGCTGTCGTCTACGGGGCCGACGCGCCCGGGCGCGCCGTAGTAGCGCATCTCCCACCAATCGGCGAGCCCGTTGGCGTCGGTGTCGAGATCCGCGGGCAGGTAGCGCGCCTCGGCCAGGATCGGCGCGGTCATGGCGATACCGGAGACGGGGTTCTGCGCGGGGGCCGTGTCGGACGGCTGCCGCCGTCCGTTGAGCGACCAGTCGGCGAACCGGTATTCCACCCCCTCGTGGACATGGACGCCGGGGGCCGTTGCCGTCTGGCCCGGCTGGTCGACGTTGTACCAGGTCGCCTGGTCCAGCCAGCCGGGAATTGTGGAGGCCTGCCGCAGCCGGAAGGCATCGATCCACTGCCAAACGAGTTGCGACGTTGTCCGTAGTGTGAAGCAGTTGGTGGGCCCTGTCGTCGCGCCGACGCTGCCCGTGCCGGTCGAGCCGAGGCAGAAGCGGCTGGCTTCGCTCGACAGCAGCACCCGGCCAGGCACCTGGGCGCGCACCACGTTGCCGGAGGCGATGGTGTGTGTTCCATAGGCGGGTTCCGACTCTCCGTAGGCCCCCGGAACCCCTGCGACCGTCAGCGCGACGGCTTCGGTGACCGTCATGCGCTGCGGCGCTTCGGCCGGCCATTGCACCGTCTGTCCGGCAAGTGTCTCGGCGTGCAGGGTATAGTCGATCGCGGTGCCCATGGGAAGCGGCGCGAGACCGGTCGCGTGCCGCAGGCGGCCCTGGTGGGGCAGGGCGTTGGTGCGGGCGAGCCCCGCCGGGTCGTCGAGACGGCGCCAGACGATGCGCGGCGAGCTGCGGTCGACGAGCCCCGGCGGCCCGATGTCGGCGGTGATCGTCAGGGGGTGCCCCGGATAGGTGAAGGGCTGCAAGCCCGGCGTCTCGAGGGTGGGCAGCGTGTCCAGCAGCCGCGCGGCAAAGGGCGTGGCCGGGTCGCCGAACAGGTTCAACTCGTAGAAGATCCACCGGTGAACAGTGCCCGAGAATGGATTGACGTACAGCCGCAGACTTTCGCGCGACCGTGCCTGGATCTCGCCAAGCGTGTAGGCCGAGCCGCTGAAGACCGCATCCCAGAACTTCCGGTGGAAGAACTGGGAGGGGCCGTCGACGAGTTCGCGGTACCCCCATCCGTAGCGCGAGTTCACCACGGCGGCGAACGGGCCACCGCCCGAGACGGCAAACTGCCTGGCCAGGCAGTCGGGCGTGTCATAGGCGCCGATGTAGCAGGCCTGCGAATAGATGAAGTAGGGGAGCGTGTTGGTCAGCCCCGCGATGGCCGCGCGGTTGTCCGCCTGCTTCAGATCCAACTTGAAGCCGATTTGCTCGGCGCCGTGGCCGAGATGATTGATGACATGGAGATTCGCGTTCAGCCGGCGCAGCATCTCCGAGGCCGGCCAGCGGTAGCCCGGTGCGTCGTAGAGCGTGTCGCGGGTGTCGAGGCTGGCGTTCAGATAGGAGGACTGGAACCCCAGGCTGTTGATGCCGCCGCTTCCCGCGCCGAGCCGGATTTGCTCCATGGCGCCGGTTGCGTATTCGGCCGAGCCGCCGAACCCCAGCCACTCGCCGACGTGCGTGACCGGGCGCAACTCCTCGGGCTGCCGCGCCTCGTAGGCCAGCGTCTTGCGCACGAGCCGGGATACCTCGCCGGTCGAGACGGCTGGATATCGCCCCACGAAGACCTCGGCCACGAGATCGACGTCGCCCCCGTCGTCGCCATCGCCGATCTCGCCGTAGATCCCGTCGCCATCGCCGTCGAAACTGCCGTCGAGACAGCCGTAGTAGACGCTGTCGGCGGGGATCAGGTCGGTTGCCGCCGAAAAGGAGCAGTAGAGCTTGCGGGTGGGAACCAGCGGCGGCGTCCCGACCAGCAGCACGTAGCGCGTCTCCCACTGGTCGTAGGCGTCGCGGATGAAGGCGCGCACCCGCTCGGCCGCGTCGCGCCCGGCGTACTGGCTTTGGATCCATTCGACCGCCACGGCGGTCGAGTTCAGTCCGGAGGCTCGCCGGGCGGCGGACAGCGCCTCCAGATTCCATGGCGCAGGGGTGTTGGTGATGAAAGCGGCGGGAGCGATGATGACATGTTCGAAGGGGCCTGCGGGTTCCTGGGGCACCGTCAAGGCCGCGGTGTCCTGCAGGACGACAGGCGTGTCCCCGCCGTCCGTGCCACCTGCTCCGGCGCTGGCGGAAGGTTCAATCCGGTGTGCGGGGAGCGGTCCGGCCGCGCGGAGTGGGCTGGCTGCGGCGAGGGCCTGGGCCTCGGCCAGGGGCCGTTGGCGCGCGGGCCGCCAGCGGCGCGGGTCGGCCGCCGCCGGGTCGGCTTCCCAGTCGACCTGCACCGTCAGCTCGCGGTGCGCGTGCAGACGGGCGCGGGCCGGTAGATATCGCACGGGATAGAGGACGATCGTCAGCAGCCCCTCGCCGTGCAGACGGTCGCGCCGGGCACGCTGCACGGACGGCGCGTCCCAGTCGGGGTAGGGGGTGGAGCGCGCGTAAATGGCGGCATTGCGCCGGGCGGGCGTGGCGGGACGATCCAAGCGGGAGTAGGCGACGGGCTCGTCCGCGTGGGGCACCGCCTGCTCCAGCGGGATCACCGCCGGGGCGTCTCCCCGGATGCGGATGGCCCGGGCGCGGCAACCGGCGGGCACGGGCAGCGTCAGGCTGCGGGACGGCAGCATGGGCGCTCCCGGCGTCAGGTCGGGCAGGCAGCCGTCGACCATGACCAACGTGCCGTGCGCCGTCGCCTCCAGGCGCGGCGGCTCGAACCGCACGGTCACACGGGTGCCGTCCGGTCCTGTCGACGTGGTCCGCACGCCGTCCGGCACCGGTGGCGCGGCCAGAAGCGCGGCTGTCCACCAGGTTGCCAGCAGCACTCCAAGCATCCGGAATGAACCCGCCCAAAAGATGTTAGGAGTATACCAGATGCGCGCAAGCGTTAGAAGCACCTGCGCGCGATTCCGCTGCCTATCGCACGGATCACACGGAAGCACATCAACCCCTGTCGATCATGTCCCTGCCTCATCCATGTATCAGCAAGTATCCCCAATTCACCAGCGCGAGCAGCAGACCGCCGCCCGCCATCGACAGCCATCCCCGCCGGGAGGCCCGGAGAACCGGGATCTTTCGCTGGACAAGAAAGAGGATGATCGCCAGGAGAACGTAGAACGCCGAACCGATCGCCAGCACTGTGGCCAGCGGATTGCAGGCGAATGCCGCCGACCACTCGCCCCGCAACAGGGCGGAGAGCACGCGGGTCGAGCCACAAGTGGGGCAGGGGATGCTGAAGAGGGCCCGCAGCGGGCAGATTGTGATCTGTTGCGCCTGGCAAAAGAGGCTGAAGAGCCCCAGTGGCAAGCCGACGCCGACTGCCGCCAGCATGATCCGCCGGCGTGCCGGTGTAACCGGCATGCAGACGACGGCGATCCCTTTTGCGGAACTGGTGGAGGTAGTCGGGATCGAACCGGCGACCTCTTGAATGCCATTCAAGCGCTCTACCAACTGAGCTATACCCCCGTACCGCAACGCGGCCTAGGCCGTGTTGAAAAAGGAAGCCGAAGATTATCACCTCCCCGTTGAGATGTCAACCGTCCTTTTGCGCCATTTTTTCGCCGGGCGTTTGGGATCTGTTTGGCGTGAATCAGAGGGGAGAAAAGTGGAGCGGGCGATGGGAATCGAACCCACGTAAGAAGCTTGGCAAGCTCCTATTCTACCATTGAATTACGCCCGCGAATCAGGCTGAACCTGGTAGGAGCGGAGGGACTCGAACCCACGACCCGCTGATTAAGAGTCAGCTGCTCTAACCAACTGAGCTACGCTCCCAAAAAAATGGAGCGAGCGAAGGGGTTCGAACCCTCGACAACCACCTTGGCAAGGTGGCACTCTACCAACTGAGTTACGCTCGCTTCAAAAACGGGGTTACTATAGCGAAAGTCCTCCGCGAATGCAACCCCCCGCGCGATTTTTTTTAGTGCCTTTTTTTAGTGCCAGGCGGTGATGACGACTTTGTCCGTGATGGTGTCGCCGGGAGGCAGGTTGAATCCCTGTCCGTCGCCGGCGTAGAGGTCGGCGGTGCCGTTGCCGATCATCCCCTGCCCGACCAGGATCGGGCCGTAGATCACCGCATGGCCATTGATCTTCATGCTGCCATGCGGCACCAGAATCGCGCCGTGCACTTCGGAACCCGAATTCATCTTCACCTCGCCGGTTCCCAGGACGATGATGGCCGGATAGCCGTTGACCGAATTGACGTCCAGCGCGCCACCCTGGAACGAGGCGTCGCCCGCGAAGATGAAGCAGCCGTCGCCCGAGCGGCTCCAGCCGTCGGGACTTCCCGTGCAGAAGGCCACCCCGCCGGGAGGGGATGCGGGGATGTCGGAACCGCTGGCATAGACGGCGTCGTTGTCGGCGGCGTAGTCGATGAAGGCCTGGATGGCGGCCAGCAGGGCCTCGGTCAGGACGGGAACCGGCGACTGGTTCGATAGCAGGGTCACCGTGCCGTCGGCCTTCTTCCACTCGACGGTTCCGGCGCTCGACACCGTCTTGGCGTCGGTCTCCGCGCTTCCCTTGATGGTCGCATCGCCGTTGGCGTGGAGCGTCGTGACGTCCGCCTTGAAATTGCCCTTCAGGTCGAGTTCGCCACCGACGAGGAGATCGTAGAGGAGCGCGAAGTAGGTGTCGGAGGTGTCGTCCGATGTCGTGAAGGGACGGTTTTCGACATCCA
>JAAYZJ010000393.1 GCA_012514915.1 Lentisphaerota bacterium
GCGGCTTCACCCTGCCGTTCGAGGCCTGGTTCAAGGGCGCCATGCGCCCGGATGTCGATCATTTCTGCCATGGCGGCGCCAGCCCCGTCTTCGATCCCCGCGGCCTCGCCGCGCTCTGGCGGGCCTACGCGTCCGGCACGATCGCCTGGAGCCGCATCTGGAGCCTCTTCATGCTGGACTGCTGGCTGAAGACCCATCGCATCGGTTCGCCGTCATGAAGGTGCTGCACATCATTCCCGGTCTCGATCCCGATAGCGGCGGTCCCCGGCGCTCGATCATCGGCATCTGCCGCGCCCTGGCGCAGGCGGGGGTGGAGACCACGCTCTTTACCCACTCGCCCCGCTACCCGATGCCCAATCCTTCCGGGGTGACCTATCTGGCGGGGCAGGGGGTCCGGCTGCGTCTGCTCCATCCCGATCTCGTGCGCGTGATGGACCGCGTGCGGCCCGATATCCTCCACCTTCACGGTCTCTGGATGCCGTCGAGCCACGTCGCCTTCCGGCTCGCGCGCGCGCGCGGCCTCCCGGTCATGCTCTCGGTGCGGGGCGGGCTCACCCCGTGGGCGCTGCGCCAGAAACGGCTCAAGAAGTGGCTCGCCATGCGGCTCTACCAGCGCCGCGATCTCGCCACGGCGGCCGCGTTCCACGCCACTGCCGACAGCGAAGCGGAGACCATCCGGGCCCGGCGGCTGACGCAGCCCGTCTGGGTCATCCCCAACGGCGTGGACTTGCCCGCCGCGATGCCGGAACGCGCGCCGGGACGGCGCGAAGGGCGTACCGCACTCTTCCTCTCCCGCCTCCACCCCGGCAAGGGACTGCTGGATCTGGTCCAGGCCTGGGACCGCGTGCGGCCCCGGGGCTGGCGCATGCGCATCGTCGGCCCCGATGTCTGCGGCCACAAGGCCGCCGTGCAGGCCGAGATCGCGCGCCTCGGCCTGGACGGGGATTTCGAATTCGTGGGCGAGGTGGACGACCAGCGGAAGTGGCAGGAGTACGTCAACGCCGACCTCTTTGTCCATCCGTCGCATAGCGAGAACTTCGGCATCTCGATCGCCGAGGCCCTGGCTGCCGGGCTGCCCGTCATCACGACCAAGGGAGCCCCCTGGTCGGAACTGCAGGGTACTCCCACACTCCCACACTCCCGCACTCCCACACTCCCACACTCCCGCTGCGGCTGGTGGATCGATATCGGCCCCGATGCGCTTGCGGAAACGCTCCGTGAGGCCACCAGTCTTTCCGATGCGGAACGGCGGGAACTGGGTGCCAACGGTCGTCAGTTGATCGCCGCCAAGTACACCTGGCACGCCATCGGCGCGGAGATGAAGGCCGCTTATACCTCCATTCTGGACAGCGTTAAGCGTTAAACGTTCAGCGTTCAGCGTTTCTCCTATTCCAACTGCCACTAATCTCCTTCTCCCCTTCGTGCCCTTCGTGTCCTTCGTGGTAAATACTCACCACTTACCACTCACCACTCACGACTCCCCACTCCCCCTCTGCGTCTCTGCGCCTCTGCGTTAAATTTTCTCCGCGGTCGACAAAGCTCGCGACAAAGCTCGCGACAAAGCTTCAAACCACTCACCACTCACCACTCACGACTCCCCATGCCTCGCCTCATCATCAACGCCGATGATTTCGGGTTCTCGCCGCACACTGTTGACTGGACCGTCCGCTGCTTCGAGACCGGGGTCCTCTCCAGTGCCACGATCATGGCGGGGGCCGCGGACTTTCAGCGCGCAGCCGCCTTCGCCCGGGCCAATCCCCAGTGGAGCTTCGGCCTGCACCTGGTCCTGAGCGACGAGATCCCGCTCTGCCCCCCCGTTTCCATCCCCTCCATGGTTGCGACGGATGGCCGTCTCTGGCCCACGCGCCAGTTCATGCTCCGTTCGGCGGCGGGGTTGATCCGGTCCGCCGACCTGGAACGCGAAATTCGTGCCCAACTTCTCCGGCTGCGCGAGGCGGGCGTGGCCGTGTCGCACATCGACGGCCACGGCCACATGCACCGCATGCCTCTTGTCCTGAAAGCCCTCATTCGCCTGAAGGACGAACTTGATCTTGCTCGGCTCCGCCCCGCGCAGGATCTCTACTACGCTCC
>JAAYZJ010000394.1 GCA_012514915.1 Lentisphaerota bacterium
CCACAGCCAGCGGGCGCGCAAGCCCTACATCGTCATCGATTGCGCCGCCATCTCCAAGGATCTGATCGAGAGCGAGCTGTTCGGCCACAACAAGGGGGCCTTCACCGGCGCAAACGCCGACCGGCAGGGGGCGTTCGAGCATGCCGACGGCGGCACGGTGTTTCTCGACGAGATCGGCGATCTGAACCCCGAGCTCCAGCCCAAGCTGCTGCGGGTGCTCGAGAACCGCGAAATCCGCCGGGTGGGCGACAACCGCATGCGGAAGATCAACGTCCGCATCATCTGCGCGACCAACCGGAAGCTCGACCAGGAGGTCAATGCCGGCCGCTTCCGCGAGGACCTCTACTACCGCCTCTCCGTCGTGCAGATCGAGCTGCCGACGCTGCGCCGCCGCCGCGACGATCTGCCGCTGCTGGCCAAGCGCTTCCTGACCGATCTGCACGGGGCCGACGCGATGAGCCAGGTGGCCCGCTTCGATGAGACGATGGACGTGCTCAAGCGGCACGACTGGCCCGGCAATGTGCGCGAGCTGCGCAATCTGATCGAGGTCGCCTTCTACGCCGCCAGCCGCCCGGTCGACCTGAGCGCGTTCCTGGGGCTGGGGCGCTTCCTCCCGGCGCGCGAGGCGGAGGCGCCGAGCGTGAGCGCGGATCGCCCCTTCAAGGACGCCAAGAGCGATCTGATCGAGGATTTCGAGCGCAAGTATCTGGAGGATCTGCTGGCCCGTAACCAGAACAACATCTCCCGCTCAGCGCGCGAGGCCGGGATCGAGCGCGCCTATCTGCAGCGTCTGATCCGCAAGTACGACATGAAATGAAGCTGATCGACCTCTCGGGAGCCTGGCGTCTCCGGGCCGCATCGAAAAAGCGCTGGATCCCGGCCGCCGTGCCGGGATGTGTGCATGCCGATCTACTGGACGCGGGGGTGATTGACGATCCATTGACCGGGATGCGCGAGGCCGACGCGCGCTGGATCGGCGGGGAGAGCTGGATCTACGAGCGCGAATTCGCCACGCCGAAGGTCGCCCCGGGAGGCCGTGTCTGGCTGCGCTGCGACGGGCTCGACACGCTGGCTACCGTCGCGGTCAACGGCGCGGAGGTCGGCCGGGCCGACAACATGCACCGGGTCTGGCGCTTCGACATCGGCGACCTGCTGCGGGCGGAGGAGAACACGCTGTCGATCCGCTTCGATCCGCCGGCCGAATGGATCGCCCGTCGCCAGGCGGAACGCCCCCTGCCGGTCCGGCCTGGCGGCGGCGCGCCGGCGGGGCTGGGGTGGCTGCGCAAGATGTCCAGCGCGTTCGGCAGTGAGTGGGGGCCCGCGTTGGTCGGTTGCGGCATCTGGCGCCCCATCGGCCTCGAGGTGTGCGAGGACGCCCGGATCACGCGGCTGGACATCCGGCAGATCCACGGCGAGGATGGCGGCGTGTCGCTGGATGTCGTCTGCGAGGTGGAGCGGGTCGACGACGCGCTGCCGTTGACGGCCTCGGCCCGCCTCAACTACAAGGGGACATTTGTCGCCGAGGCGCGCACGCTGCTGCCGGAGGACGGCCGGGCGCGGTTCAACCTGAAGGTGCGCAACGCCCAGCGCTGGTGGCCCAACGGGATGGGCGAGCAGCCCTTGTACGAACTCGTGGCCGAGGTGGGCTCGCCCACCCGCAAGGCGATCGACTCCTGGTCGCGCCGGATCGGCCTGCGGACCCTGCGGCTGGATCGGTCTTCCGCGGCAGACGGCGGGCGGTTCCAGTTCGTCGTCAACGGGGTGCCCTTCTTCGCCAAGGGGGCCAACTGGATCCCGCCCGACGCGCTGATCACGCGCCCCACGCGGGTGGAGTACGCGCGCCTGGCCAAGGCGGTCAGCGTCGCCAACATGAACATGCTGCGGGTCTGGGGCGGCGGCATCTACGAACAGGACTGGTTCTACGACCTGTGCGACGAATACGGCATCTGCGTCTGGCAGGACTTCATGTTCGCCGACGCCGCCTATCCGATCTTCGATGCCGCCTGGCTGGAAAATGTCCGCGCCGAGGCGGAGCAGAACATCATGCGGCTGCGCCATCACACGTGCCTCGCGCTCTGGTGCGGCAACAGCGAAATCGAGCAGGAGTGGGTGGGGCCGGAATGGACGGAGCGGCAGATGGCCGCCGCCGACTACCAGCGCCTGTTTGGCGGGCTGCTGCCGGATCTGGTTGCGCGGCTTGCCCCGGACCATGACTACTGGCCATCCAGCCCGCACACGCCCGGCGCCGCGGATCCGGTCGGCGGCGGCAACCATCCCGGGGCGGGCGATGTCCACTTCTGGGGGGTCGGGCGCGGATCGGAGCCGTTCCATGCCTACCGGGCCCAGACCCCGCGCTTCTGCAGCGCATTCGGCCTGCCGAGCTATCCCGAGCCGCGGCAGCTCCGCGCCCTCACCGGCGCGGAGGTCGTCCGCCTGGACGACCCCGCGCTGCGGCACCACCTGCGGATCCCCCAGGGCGACGCGGTCATCCGGATGTACCGTGAGGCCTATTTTCCCACCCCCAAGGACGACGAAAGCGCCGTCTGGATGAGCCAGATCCAGCAGGGCTATGCGATGAAGATCGCCGTCGAGCACTGGCGGCGTGCCCGGCCGGCCTGCATGGGAACCCTGTTCTGGCAACTGAACGATTGCTGGCCGGCGGTGAGCGGTTCGTCGCTCGATCACGAGGGCAACTGGAAGGCGCTGCACTACTTCGCACGCAAGTTCTTCGCGCCGATCCTCGTCACCGCCCTCGAGGATCTCGCCACGGGAGTGATCGAGGTCTACGTCCACAACGACCTGCGCCAGACCTTCAACGGCTCGATCAAGTGGCGCATCGGCGACATGCATGGCCGGATCCTGCGCGAAGCGGGGTGCCCGCTCGTCATCGAGCCCGGCACCGTCCGCCGCCTGGGCGTGCTGAAGATGGGGGATCTGGTCGAGAAGCTCACGCCGGAGAACCTGGTCGTCTGGCTGAGCATCGTGGCCGACGACGGCTATGTCCTCTCCTCGAACGTCTGCATCTTCCGGCGGCCACGGGAGATGCGGATCGTCGATCCCGACATCCAGGCCGACATCCGCCCCTGGGACGACCACTGCTACGCGGTGACGCTGACGACCGAACGCCCCGCCTTCTGGTGCTGGCTGGAGGTCAAGGGGTGCAACGCCAAGCTGGACGACAACTTCGTCCATCTGCCCCCGGGAAGCCCCGTCAGGATCCGCGTCACCCCGGCCCGCAACATGAAAATCGACGAGTTCCGCGAGAGGCTGATGATTCGGTCGGCCTGGAATCTGATCGGCTAGTGCTTGACGACGAGGCGTTTGCCCTTGGGCTGCCCGATCTCCCGGAGGAGCCGCGTGAAGTCGGGGTCGTCGATATCCATCGGCTTGCCACCCTTGATGCGGTCGAAGGCGATGGCGCCGAGCTTGCCGCCCCGGTCCTCGTCGTGGCCGATGACGCCGTCGACGCCCTTGAGCGCGCAGGCGACGGCCAGTTTGGCGCAGGCGCCGATCAGCTTGAGGTCGGCGGCGTTCGGCGCCGCGGCCCGGCTGAAATAGCCGCTCTTCTGGACGAGCATTTTCTCGGCGCCGAGCATCTCGGCGAACTGCTTGGCGAACCAGCCGCCGACGTTGACCTTGTCGAGGCGCGGATGGCCAAAGGCATCCAGCGGCACCGCCTCGCCGCTGGCGGTCAGCTCGCGGATGATGGTGTCGACGCAGGCGCCTTCGGAGACGAAGATATTGACGGTGTCCTCGGTGTCCATGATGCGGCGCAACCGCTTGGCCTCGGCCGTGGCGTCGAAGCTCATCTCGGGCACATAGACGGCATGGACGTCGCGCTGGCTGCGGCGCAGACCCAGGCCGGGGACGAACGGCAACTGCTTGAGCTGCCGGCGGTAGGCCAGCGCCGTGGCGGCGGTCAGCCAGCCGCAGTTGCGGCCCATGACCTCGTGGATGATCAGCATGCGCGAGTTGGCGCTGTGCTCGGCGACGACATTGGCGAAATAGCGGGCGCCCTCCTCGGCCGCCGTCCAGGCCCCCAGGCTCTGGCGGATCGGATAGATGTCGTTGTCGATCGTCTTGGGGAGGCCGACGACCGTCAGGTCGTAGCGGTTGCGCTTGAGAAAGGCGGCCAGGTCGGCCGCGGCCGTGTTGGTGTCGTCGCCGCCGATCGTGTGCAGGACGTCGACGCCGTCCTTGACGAGCTGGTCGGCCGCGACCTGCTGCGGATCCTGCCCCTTGGGCACTAGGCCGCGCGCGACGCAATCGGCGACGTTGGTCAGCTTGACGCGGCTGTTGCCGATCGGGCTGCCGCCGAACTTCAGCAGGTTGAGCGCCTGGCGGCGCACGGTGGGCGTCACCCGGATGCTCTCGCCCTTCAGGAGGCCGGCGTACCCGCCGATGTAGCAGATGATCTGGATCTTGGGATCGGTCCGCGTGTAGGTGTCGATCAGGTAGCCGATCGCCGAGCTCAGGCAGGGGGCCAGGCCGCCCGCCGTTAAAATGCCAACTTTCTTGATGCGCTTCGCCATGGTTTCGCCGGGGGTTGGGGATGGAGCGGGCGATGGGAATCGAACCCACGTGGCCAGCTTGGAAGGCTGGAGTTCTACCATTGAACTACGCCCGCAGGGCGCTGGAAACAAACCGCTTTATAGCCCAACCGGCCCCCCGCCGTCAAGAACGGCGTGTTTGCGGTTGCATCGCCGCGGGAAATCCACTAGCTTAAGCGGCAACATCAGGAGACCTTATGACCATCAAGCAGATTTCGCTGTTTCTCGAGAACAAGCCGGGTCATCTGAACGCCATCTGCCGCACGCTGGCCGATGCCGGGATCAACATCGTCACCCTGTCGCTGGCCGACACGCAGCAGTTCGGCATTGTGCGGATGATCGTCGAGGACTGGGCGCGGGCGCGGCAGGTGCTCGAGGCGGCGGGGTTCGTCGTCAACGTCCGCGACGTGGTCGCCGCGGCGGTCGCGGATCAGCCGGGCGGGATGGCGCGCCTGCTGGACGTCATCCAGCAGGCGGGGGTCAACATCGAGTACATGTACGCCTTCGCCTTCCGGCGCGGCCAGGAGGCCGTCCTCGTCTTCCGCTTTGACAATCCCGGCCGCGCGGTCGACGCGCTCAAGGCGGCGGGCCTCAACGTGCTGGGCGGCGTCGACCTGTTTGAGCCGGTCGGCGGCTGAAACATCCGCCTGCGAAAAGGCTTGTTCCGGTCTGGGGCTTCTGCCACACTTTTCCCCGACGGACGGAAGGCGGCCACTCGGATGGGGGCCAGCCGTTCCGTGACGATGCTCCGTGGTGCATGCCCGTGCGGGAACGTGCCTGCGGCGTGGACCACACAAACAGGAACAGGAGAAGCCATCATGCTGATCAGTTACCAGTCGCGAAGCATCCACGGAGCGGCCCTGGCCGTCCTGCTGGGCGCTGGCCCGTTGTGGGGCGCGGGGTTCGCCCTCTACGAGACGAGCGCACGCAGCGTGGCGCTGGGCGGAGCGACCGTCGGCGCCCCCCGTGGCGCTGCCACGCTCTATGACAATCCGGCGGGCATGACGGCGCTGCCCGGATCCAGCATGGAGGCCGGGTTCTCACTCATTCATCCGACGATGGACATCGACATCGCCACGCCGGCGGGGAGCAAGCGCTACTCCCCCGACGACAAGTGGTTCCCGCCACCCTTCGCCTACTACACGCATCAACTGAACGACCAGTTCTGGGCCGGGATCGGCATCTATGCACCGTACGGGCTGGGCGTCGAGCACGACATGGCCGACTGGCCTGGCCGGTACAACAGCGTCGAGACGCTGATCCAGGCCTTCGACTTCAACCCGAACGTGGCGTACAAGGTCAATGACCGGCTCTCGCTCGCGGTGGGGCTGCAGATCATGTACTTCGACATCAAGCTGACACGCAACATCCCCGACGTTCCCTATCTCATGGAACTCACGGGCGACTCGGTCGGCTTCGGCGGCAACGCCGCCCTCGCCTACAAGATCATCGACGATCTGACGCTGGGGCTGGTCTATCGTTCCGAAATCAAGCAGTCGGTCGAGGGCGACGCGGAGGTCGGGCCGCTGCAGAAGACCGACGCCGAGGGCGACATCACGCTGCCGGCGAGCTACACAGCCGGCCTGAACTACACGGGCGTCGACAAGTGGAACTTCGGCGCCATCGCGACCTACACAGGCTGGCGCTCGTATGACGAACTGGTCATGAGCTTCAATCCGCCGCTGCTGGGCAAGGCGCCCCAGTCGGTCTCCCAGAAGGACTGGAGCAACGTCTGGCGCTTCGGCCTCGGCGCGGAGTACCGCATGAACGAGAAGCTCGCCCTCCAGTGCGGCTATGTCTACGACAAGGATCCGATCAACGTCAAGGAGCACGCCGACTATCTGCTCCCCCCCGGTGACCGCCATATCATCAGCCTCGGCGCCGACTATCTCCTGCAGGGCAACTGGCGGCTCGGCGTCGCCGTGGCCTACCTGATGCTCAAGGACGTCGAGATCCAGGCGCGGCCCGCCGAGGGCGTTTTCCCGACGGAGTTCACCAACGGCGACACGACGATCGTGTCGTTCTCGCTGGCCAGGAACTTCTAGGTCGAGCCCGCCGCCGATCCCCGGTATCACGCCCCCGGCCTGCCGCCAGCGGTGCCGGGGGCTTCTTGCAGGCAAAAACAGTGTTGACCATCGTGCGTTGAAAAGGTTATAACGGCGTCATGGAACATGGATTGAAAACCGTGCGCTTGACAGGCAGGGGGATCGTCGCGTGGCTCGTGCTGGCGGGCTGCACCGCCATGGCCCAGCAGGATGCGCCCGTCAATCCCGAACTGGCGGAGGGCCTGCGCTACGTCAGGGGCCTGCAGGATCTGCGCCTGCCCGACATGGCCGATCTGGTGATCACCGATCTGGAGGCCCGGTTCCCCGACGCGCGCGCGCACGTCGCCCGGCTCAAGCTCGAGGGGGATCTCGCCCGCGGCCTGTTCGACAAGGTCGTCGCCGTCATCAAGGCGGAGAAGGATCAGAATTCGGTCGAGACCTGGGCCATGAAGCTGGCCCTGGCCGACGCCTACTACGCCTACGGCAAGTATCCTGAAGCCAAGCAGCACTACGAGGCGTTCTTTGCCGCGTTTGCCAAGGACACCCCCGCCGCGCTCCAGACCTTCTACAACGAGTCGGCCTACAAGTACGCCCAGATGCTCCTCTACCTCAAGGACCTCAAGGGGGCGCTGGCGGCCTACGAGCGGGTGCTGCAGGGCAAACTGGAGAAGCATGTCGAGCGGCAGTGCATGGCCGAGATGGCCGATGTGGGGTTGCGCCTGGCCAAGGAGACTGAGGCTGTCAAGGCGCGCGAGGAGATCTACAAGAAGGTCGAGGCGGTGGCCGACAAGCTCCTCTGGGTGCAGGACATCTGGTTCGGCAAGGCCATCGTCCTCAAGGCGCACGTGGCCATGCTGCGCGGCAAGCCCGACGTGGCCAAGAAGCTCGTCGACGACTACATGGCGACCCTGCAGGCGATTCACCAGGCGCTCGTCGAGCAGGAGGCCGAGACTGGCGAGCCGCTGACGCGTGTCAGCCCGATGTCCGAATGCCGCTACCTGCTGGCCGCCATGCTGCAGGAGGAGAGCCGGCGGCTGATGGAACAGCCGGGATACGACAGGGACGCCGTCCTCTCGATGCTGATCGGCACCAAGGGCGCCGACGGCAAGCGCAAGGGCGATGGCGCCTACCAGCACTTCATCAACGTCTTCCTCAAGTATCCCGAGAGCGCCTGGGCCGCCGAAGCGGGCGAGCGGGCCGAGCAGATCCGCCTGGTGATCGCCGAGGTCTTCGGCGGCACCATCACCGCCTCCGTCACGCCGGAGCAGACGGCCAAGGTCCGAGCCATCCAGTACCGCGACGCGCGCCTCCTCTTCGCGCAGGGCCAGATCGAGAACGCCAAGGCGCGCCTGCTGCGGGTGCTCAACCAGTTCCCCGACGCGTCCGAATCGGTCGGCGCGCTTGGCGACCTGGCCCGCTGCTACATGCAGACGATCATCGACAACCCCGACGACGAGCTCTACGCCGATCTGGTGATCGGCCATCTGGCCGAACGTTTCAGCCAGCGACCCGAAACCCGGGGGCTGGCGGGCGACGAGATCGTCCGTCTGGCCGAGTTCTGGCTGGAGGGCGGACGGGCCGACAAGCGCGCGCACGTCTACGACCTGTTTTTCATCAATTTCCCCACCCATGCCATGGCGTCGAGCTACATGCTCTCGTTCGGCGAGCGGCGCTACCAGGAGAAGGACTATCCCGCCGCACTGAGCTACTTCCGCCAGGTCGAGCAGGCCTACTCGAACAGCCCCGCCGCCTTCGCCGCCATGAACCGCATCGCCTCCATTTACGAGGAGATGAACGACGTCACGAACCAGATCGCCGCCATCGAGGCCTATGTCGGCGCGTTGGCCGGCCGCGACCGTCCCGGCCAGGAGCTGATGAACGCCCGCTACCGCCAGGCGCAGGCCTACAAGACCTACGGGACGGAGTTGCTCAAGGACGCCACCAACGAGACGGCCGTCGTCGCGGGCAACCAGTGGATCGGCCGCGCCGCCGTCGCCTACAGCCAGTTGGCCGACGTGCTCAAGGATCCCGCCAACCCCTACCAGGCCAACGATGCCGAGAAGAAGGCCAACGCCTCGCTGCGCGAGGCGGCCCTCTACAACATGGCCTACTGCCTCTCGCAGGTCAACCGCCCCGCCGCCAACGTCCCCGCCATCCGGCAGCGGGCGATCGCCGCCTACGAGAACCTCGTGAACAGTTTCCCGAAATCCCCGCTGGCGCCGACCGCCCTGATCCAGGTCGGATCGCTCTGGACGATCATGCGCGACGCGGCCAAGGCCGAGGCCACCCTGTCGCGGCTCCTCAAGGACTACCCCGACGCGAACGAGGCGCGCAGCGCGCTGCCCATGATCGCCGACAACCTGATGAAGCTCGGCATGCGCGAGGAGGCCGTGCCGCGCTACCGCCAGATGTTCGCCGAGACCGGCGGCAAGTACAGCGACCTCGACCTGCTGCGGGCGGCCCAGGTGCTGACGACCGCCAAGGAGTACGACCTGGCCCAGCAGGGGCTGGACCGGGTGCTGGCCCGGGCCAGGGAGCCCGCGATCCTGGCGCCTGCCCGCCTGGCCCAGGGCAACCTGCTGCTGGCGCGCGGTCAGTACACGGCGGCGGTCGAGGCGCTCAAGGCCTTCATCGAGGATTTCGCGGGCTACGCCCTGATGGTCGACGCCAACGAGCTGCTGTGCCGGGCCGCCAGCGAGGCGGGCATGCGCGAGGAGGACGATCTCAAACGCAAACTGCTCTTCAACGACGCCGTCGATGCCATCAAGCAGGTCCAGCAGCGCCGCACGAACCAGATCGAGGTCGCCCAGAGCGATATCGAGGTCGGGCGGCTCATGGCGCGCAAGGCCCGGGCCGAGGTGGCCTTCAACAAGCCCGCGGCGGCCGAGGACAGCCGGGGGCGCGCGATCATCTCCTACCAGGCCTTCATCGACAGCACCGACCCCTCCAACCTGGCCCTGGCTCCGCTCGTCGAGACGGCCTATTTCGAGAGCGTACCGCTCCTGCTGGAGCACAAGCGCTGGCGTTTCGCCGCCGAGAACTGCGAGGCCTACCTCAACAGCTTCCCGCGCGGACGCTACATCACCCAGATGCGGACCTGGCTCAACCAGGCGCATATCGAGATGGGGACGTCGGCGCAGCCCGCCCCCGGCGCGGCAACCACCGCGTCACCCCCCGCCGAGCCACCTGCGGCCGAACCGGCGCCGGTGGAGTCCGCCCCCGCCGCCGGATCGTGAGGCCGCAACGGCTGAGAATCGTTGATTGGAATGGAACGCGAGGAGAACCCGATGAGGAACACAACCACCACGTGCCGCCGCACCGCGGGCGGGCTGCTGCCGCTGGCCGCGCTCCTGGCGCTGCTGCTGGGGAACGAAGCCCGGGCGCAGGTCAGCGGCACGATCCACACGGTCGACCGCAAAACCGTCCAGGGACAGATCCGCTGGATGTCGGTCGCCAAGAAATACGTGGTTCTGACGGTCCGCCCCGGCGGCGGGCAGTTCGAGCTGGAACTGCAGCCCTCGCAGGTCGACCGGATCGTCGTGCCGCAGCCGAAGGAACTCGCGCCCGCCGTCCAGGCGGCCCGCGCCGGCAACCTGGCCGCCGCCATCCCGGTTCTCGAGAAGATCGTCAAGGACTACGCCATGCTGCAGTGGGACGAGCCCGCCGCCCGCGCGCTGGCCGAGGCGCAGCTCGCGAACAACAACGCCGCCGCGGCCGCCAAGGCCTGCGAAGTCGTCATCGCCATGAAGCCCGAGGCGGCCTTCATGGGCGACCTGGCGACGATCTATTGGCAGGCCTTGCTCAAGGCGAACCGGTCTGCTAAACTCAATGAACTCCTTGACGAGGCGATCAAGAAGGGCGGGCGCGAGGCGTCGGCCAATGCCCTGGTGATGCGCGGCGACCTGCTGATGGACAAGAAGCTGCCGCGCGACGCGCTCAAGGATGGCTACCTGCGGGTGGTCGTGCTGTACAAGAATGTACGCGCCGTGCAGCCCGAGGCGCTCTACAAGGCCGCCAAGGCATTCGAGGCGCTCCATCAGAATCCCAACGCGGAGAAAATGCGAACCCTCCTCCGGACGCAGTATCCGGCGAGCGAGTTCGCCAAGAAACTGTAACGGTCGATGCATCGGCCTGTGCCGTTGCCGGATGTCTAGGGAACAAGGAAAACGAAGGTAGAACTCGATGAAACACATGCTCGGAATCGCTGCCGTTTGTGCTGGCCTGCTTGCCATCCCGTCCAGCTTGGTCCACGCCCAGGGCGAGGAGGCGCCTCCCGCCGTCCCGAATTTCGCGGCCGATGCCGCCGCACCCGCCGCCGAGGCGCCGGCCGCAGCCGATGCCGCCGCCCCGGCCGGAACCGCGCTGGCGGAAAATCCCGATGCCGCGCCGGTCAAGAAGCAGCAGAGCATGTTCATCCAGGTCATCTTCGGCTCGGGCGCGCTCGGCTTCATCCTCTGGCTCGGGCTCTTCGGCTCGGGCGCCGCCGCCATCTACTTCATCGTCGACTGCAGCATCCTCGTCAAGCCCCAGAAGATCATGGCCCAGACCCTGATCGACAAGGTCACGACCGCCATGTCGGAAGGCGACGTCCTCAAGGCCCTCAAGGCCTGTGAAAGCGAGCCGGGGCCGCTGGCCAACATCCTCGTCGCCGGCTTCAGTCACGTCGAGGAGGGCTTCGACATCATCCAGGAGGCCATCGGAACGGCGGCCGACATCGAGACCGAGCGCCTGATGCAGCGGCTGAACTGGATCTCCGTCATGGCCAACATCGCCCCGATGCTCGGCCTGCTCG
>JAAYZJ010000395.1 GCA_012514915.1 Lentisphaerota bacterium
CGTGCAGGCACCGGCGATGGGCGCCTCGCAGCGCATGGTGGTCGCACCGGGCCGTGAAGCCGAGGGCATCATCCACCAGCCCGGGGGCCAGAGCGGACACCCGCTGTCGCCGTTCTGGGGCGCCGGGCACGAGGACTGGGTGTCGGGCCGGCCATCGCCGTTCCTGCCCGGCCCGGCACGCCATTCCCTCGTGCTGGAGGGGCGCTGAGGGCACCCGTCGGCGACGATCACCGCGGATTCATCACGCATGCGGAAAGTATTCCGCATCGTCCCGACCACTCGAAGGAGCCCACCATGGCGATCCGCAGACTCGACATCCTGGCGCTTGCGCTCGGCATCGGCCTTGCAAGCGCTGCGACGGCCGCCGCGGCGCAGACCGTCGGCTACAACGTCCGTACCGGCGACGTCTGGGTCGACGCGCGCCTGGGCGAGATCAACAACTATGGCCGCCGCTACCGCGATCCGTTCATCGACGAAATGCACGGCTACTACGGTGCCCCGCGCCCCTTGCTGGTCGACCTGCTCGACCGCCGTGGCTGGGCGCCTGGCGATGTCTATTACGCCTGTGCCATCGCGCATGCACTCGGGGTGCCCTGCCTGGACGTCGTGCACGAATACGATCGCAACCCGGGCCAGGGCTGGGGCGCGGTGGCGCAGCGCATGGGCATCAAGCCCGGGTCCGCGGCCTTCCACGCCCTCAAGCGCGGCCAGGTCGACACCTATGGCCGCTGGGGCCAGACCGTGGTGATCGATCGCCCGGTGCGGGTCGACTGGTCGCGCCACAGCCCCGGTCGCGACCATGGCCACAAGGGCAACGGCAACGGCGGCAACAACCGTGGCAACAATGGCAACAGCGGCCGTGGGAACAGCGGCAACAATGATCGCGGCAACAGTGGCAACGGCAACAAGGGCCGCGGCAACAATGGCAACAACGGCAAGGGCCGCGGCAAGGACTGAGCCACCATCGCCGATCCGACGACGGCCACCGCCCGCGGTGGCCGTCCGCGTTCCGGGCCCCGCGCCGGTCACCAGCGTCAAGGGCGACCGCATCGTGGCGGGGCCCGAGGGCGGCAGCCTGCTGGTGCATTCCGCGCGGCGACCGCGGCAACATCGCGACGCAAGGCGCTATAGCGCCGCCGCGTGCACCCCGGCCACCGCCCGTCCGGAAGGATCGGCCGCAGCCGCGAAGGCCGCGTCCCAGGCGATCGCCGCCGGCGACGAGCAGGCGATCGACGGCCCGCCCGGCACCGTCCGCGCGCAGGCTTGGCCCGGGAACGCGGCTTCGAACAGGCTGCGGTACCAGTAGGCCTCGCGCGTGACCGGCGGGTCGTGCGGGAAACGCTTCGCGGCATCGGCGAAGGCGGCATCGCCCACGACCTCCGCGGCCCGCGCCTTCAGCGCATCGATCCAGCCATAGCCGACGCCGTCGCTGAACTGTTCCTTCTGCCGCCACAGGATCGACGCCGGCAGCACGCCTTCGAAGGCCTCGCGCAGCACCGCCTTCTCGATCGGCGGGCGGCCGTCAGGGCGCGGCGCGACCATCTTCGCCTCCGCGTCCATGCCCATCGCCAGCTCCAGGAACTCCAGGTCCAGGAACGGAACGCGCGCCTCCACGCCCCAGGCCATCATCGACTTGTTGGCGCGCAGGCAGTCGTA
>JAAYZJ010000396.1 GCA_012514915.1 Lentisphaerota bacterium
ACTTGGATAGATGCGTCTTCGCCTCGTTGATGTTGATCATGGTTGCCTTCATGACCATGAATATAGTCTGATGGCGCGCGGCTGTCAAGGGGCGCGGAGACCCGTCAACGGCGGGAACCAGCGCAGTTGGTCGGTCTCCCGGCCGATGCCCGTCCGTCCGCAGCGGCGCACCAGAGCCTTGTAGAAACGATCCGTGGCTTGCGGATCGCGATTCTTGAGCCACGTTCCGGCCTCGCACAAGACGCGCGCCGTCCCGATGTCGTTGTCCGGCATGAGCCGGGCCGCCGCCCTACCTTTGCGGAGCAAGACCTGCGTATGCTGATGGGATAGGCCGATCAAGCCGCGCTCGCGGCAGCGAGCCCCCAACTGGTGGGGCGAAGGCGTCCCCGCCGAGCCGCAGTCGCAGGCTTGCGGCTGCAAGCCATTTCGACGCAGGTGGCGGGAAAAAACGCGCATGGAAACCATCCGCGCCAAGGCGCGTCAGGACAAGCCGCGCGCAAAAAATGCCCATCTCTCGATGTACTGTCATCGCTTCCCGAAGCGTCTGGGCAAAAACGGCGGTGAACGGTGAGCGTCCGGCTAGTAGCCGCGCGGGTGCGCCTGGTGCCAGCGCCAGGCGGTGGCGACGATGTCGTCGATCTCTGTGTACCGCGGCTGCCAGCCGAGCGTCTGGCCGGCGAGCGCGGCGCGGGCGACCAGCCGCCCGGGATCGCCCGGTCGGCGCGGCGAGACGATCGCCGGGATCGCGTGGCCGGTGACGCGGCGGCAGGCCTCGACGACTTCCTTGACGGAGAAGCCGCGTCCGGTGCCCAGGTTCATCGCGCCGGTCGCCCCGCGTTCGAGGGCCTGCAGGTGGGCCTCGGCGAGGTCGACGACATGGACGTAGTCGCGGATGCACGAACCGTCGGGTGTGTCGTAGTCGTCGCCGAAGATCTTGATGGTGGGGTTTTGCCCAAGGGCGACGCGCAGCACGAGGGGGATCAGATGGGTCTCGTCGGCATGATCCTCGCCCAGCGTCTCCGTCGCGCCGCAGGCGTTGAAATAGCGGAGTGCGACGGTGCGGAAGCCGTGGATCTGGCCATACCAGTGGAGCATCTTCTCGAAGGTGAGCTTGGATTCGCCGTAGGGATTGGTCGGCGCTTGGGGGGTGGTCTCGACGATGTCGTCGGTGCCCGGCTCGCCATAGGTCGCGCAGCTCGACGAGAAGACGAGCTGTCGCACGCCGGCGCCCCGCATGGCCTCGAGCAGGTTGAGGCCGCCGGCCACGTTGTTGGCGAAGTAGATCTCCGGCCGCCGCATCGACTCGCCGACGAGGGCATAGGCGGCGAAGTGCATGACGGCGTCGGGACGGACCTCGCGGAGGGTCGCGGCGATCATGGCCGCGTCCCGGAGGTCGCCCACGGTCAGCGGGATCCCCGGGGGCAGAGCTTCGCGGTGGCCGCGCTCGAGATTGTCGAAAACATGGACCTGATGCCCTGCCTGCAGCAGACGCGCGATCGTCACGCTGCCGATGTAGCCCGAACCGCCGGTGACCAGAATTTTCATGTTCCTGATGTTCCTTCGAGCGCCGCCAGCCGGGCTTCCAGCTCGGCCAGCCGGGATCGGAGCTTGACGATCTGGCGCGGCGCCAGCGTCACGGCCGCCATTTCGCGCATCGAAGCGGCGGGCGAGCCGATCACATACTGTCCGTCCGGCACATCACGCGCCACGCCCGCCTGGGGGCCGACCTGCGCGCCGTTGCCGACGGTCAGATGCCCCGACAAGCCGGCTTGCGCCCAGATCATCACGCCGGCGCCGATCCGGGTGCTCCCTGCGATCCCCGCCTGGGCAATGACGCCGCTGCAGTCGCCGATCCGCACGTTGTGCCCGATCTGCACGAGGTTGTCGATCTTGACATGGTTGCCGATGCGCGTCTCACCGAAGCGGGCGCGATCGATCGTCGCGTTGGCCCCGATCTCGACGTCGTGCCCGATGACGACGGTGCCAGTCTGGGGAATCTTGGCGACGCGCGGCAGGGCGCCAGGCTGCGGGGTGACGGTGTAGCCGAAGCCGTCGCTGCCGACGACCGCGCCGCAGTGGGCGATGAAACGGTCGCCGATCCGGACCCGCTCGCGGATCGAGACCTGCGGGTAGAGATGGCCGTGGCTGCCGATTGCGACATCCTCGCCGATGAAGCACTGCGCTTCGATCACCGTCTGGTCGCCGATCCGCGCCCGCGCCTCGATCACGCACCAGGGGCCGACATGCACGCCCTCGCCCAGCCGGGCGTCCGCGGCGATCACGGCGGTCGGATGAATGCCCGGGAGCCTTTTCGGGGGCGGCGGGGCGAAGAACTGGGCCGCCTCGGCGCAGGCCTTGTTGGGATCGGCGACGCGCAGCAGGGCGCGGGCCGGCGACGGACCGCTCCAGTCCCGGCCGACGATCACGGCCGTCGCCGCCGTGGAAGCCATCTGCGCGGCGTAGCGCGAGCTCGTCAGAAAGGAGAGATCACCCGCCTGCGCCTCGTCGAGGGCGGCCAGGCGTGAAACCACGGCATCGCCCGCACCCTCGACCTCCGCGTCGAGCTGGGCGGCGAGCTGCGCAACCGTCCACGTCATGGACATCGCCGCGCTACTCCTGCACCGCCGCTTCGTCCGCCTTCGGCGGGGCGGGGCGGATCCCCATGAGGTTCATGATGTTGGTGGTGATGTTGAGCGCCGGGTTGGCGTACATGACGCCCGAGGCCGCGCCCAGCTTTTCGCCGGGCAGCTGCAGGACGAGATCGACCTGCTTGGCCTTGGCGTACGCGGCGACGGCCGCCTCGATTTCGGCCGTGGTCCGCTTGAGCATCCGGATCTCCTGCTCGGTCAGTTGGCGCTGCAGCGCGCGGACGGTCTCGGAGTATTCCCGCTCCGCCTCGAGCGCCTCGCCCCGCTTCTCCATCGCGTCTTCCTCGGCCCGTTTCTTGGCCTTCTCGCTCAGCGCGGGGTTCTGCACCTCCTTGACGGCCGCTTCAAAGGCCTTCCGGGTGGCCTCCACCCGGTCTTGTAACTGCTCCTTCTGGCCGGAGTACTCCTTGAGGGTCTGCTCCAGCAGTTTCTTGTCGGCGGTCGTGTTGGGATGGAGACGGACCAGATCCTCCAGATCGACAACCGCGATGGCGGGTGACTGGGCCGTCGCGGCGCCGGCGAGGCAGGCAGCCGCGAGAATCACTGGCAGACAAGTGCGCATGGGGTACTCCTGAGAATTCGTGAACGAATGACATTTGATTGTGACAGGTGTGGCGGCAGTAGACAAGCCAGAAACGGGACAACCAAAGGGGATGGCCGGTACTGCCGCGACTGCCGGTACGACCGGTACGGCCGGGGGTGCCGGGAGTTCCGGCGTGCCGGCGGCACCGGCGCGTGACGCACCGGAGCCCCGCTTGCCAGCCGGCAGGCCAATGCGTAAGATGAGCGTCCTCACGACCCTTGGTCAACACCCCAGGAGCCCCATCATGTCAGCAGCCGCACGGCAGCACCGGTTCTCCATGTTCTCGGAAGACTACTTCCAGACGATCAACCAGACGGGCGTGCGCCAGCGCATCGGCCTGGCCGGACTGGCCTACAGCGGCTGCTGGGACACGCGGCTCAATCCTGAAGACGGCGTCCTCTACTACGCGCCGTCGTCCGCGACGGGCCACGCCGAGCATACCCGTCTGGTGGCGTACGACTACGACTCGGACACGGCGAAAATCTGCTTCAAGGCGGAGGAGCTGGTGCTGCCGACGCGGCGCCAGTTCCCCGTCACCAAGCTCCACGAGTCGCTGATCATCCTCCCCGACGGGCGCATCTTCGCGACCACGCACTCGACCGACCGCTCGCCCGACCACCCCGAGTGGATGCCGTTCGCCCACTACACGCACGTCTGGGAGGGCTGGCCGGGATCGAGCATGCTCTGCTACGATCCGCAAACCGGCCACACGGAGAACTGGGGCGTCCCGGTGCCGCGGGAATCGATCTACGGCGCGACGTACGACGCGAAGCACAACGCCATCTACATGATCGGCTTCATGCGCGGGCATCTGTACCGCTTTTCGCTCGACACGCGGCGGGTGCGGGATCTCGGCAAGGTGGCCGAGCTCTTCTGCTACCGGCTGCACGTCGGCCCCGACCAGCACATCTACGGCTGCACCAAGTCGGGCTACCTCTGGCGTGTCAACGTCGACACCGAGCAGATCGAGGATTTGAACTGGCGGGTTCCCGAGTATCCCGGCAACTACTGCAACAACACCTGGTACCGGTACATGTCGTGCGCGCACAACATCGATGAGCACACCTTTGTTTTCTCGCCGTTCTGCGCCGACGAGTTCTTCGCCTTCGACACGCGTTCGCGCACCGTCGCGCCCATCGGCCGGCGGGCGCCCTTCGACGACGCCGTCGCCGAGATGCCCACGACGATGGGCGTGAATGAATTCGCCGTCGACAAGGAGGGGGTTCTCTGGTATCCCCTCGACCTATACCACTTCCAGAAGCCCGCCGACGACTACCGGACCTACTGCCTGCCCGACTACCTGATGCGCTGGGACTACCTCCACGGGAAGGAGCCCGAGTGTCTGGGGGCGATCGGCACGCCGGGCGGCCTGCACGGGCAGACGTCGGCCTGCGCGATCGACCGGGCGCGCGACCGGATGTTCCTGGTGGAGGGCGGGGGGCCCGCCGGACCCCTGAGCGTGCTGGCGATCGACCTGGCCGCCTTCCGCCCCGCGCGGCTGACCCCGGGGCCGGTCGCCACCGACACGCGCTTCTACCCCAAGCCGATGACGCCCGAGCAGATCGCGGCCTACCGCAAACGGGGCAAGGCGATCGAGGAGGTCACGCACAGCAACCCCTTCAACGCCTTCCCTATCGAGGACGTCACCCCCATCCGCCTCTGGCGCCAGGTGCCGCACGCCCACATCGAGGACTCCCGGGTCATCGGCCTCGTCTGGGACAACGACCAGGTGCTGCACGGCCTCTGCGGCGAGACGACGCGCTGCGCCGCGGCGATCCGGGACGGGCGGGTCGAGCGGTTCCAGCCGCTCGACGCCTGCGATCCGGCCTACCGCGAGTGGCTGCTCGACGCCTGCGACCCGGCCCGCCGCCCCCTGCCCGTCGACCTGCCGGCGCTGCCGCACGTCGCCGGACGCCAGTACCGCGCCCAGGCAAGCGCCGTGGCCGACTGGAACGGCGGCCGCCGGATCGTCGGGACGCGGGACGGGCTACTGGCGATCGTCCATGGCGACGCCGTCTTCGCCCTCGGCAACGCGGCGCCGCACGGGCCGGTGCGCGCCCTGCATGTGAACGCGGCGCGGACCCGCCTCTGGGGCACGGCCGGCGATGACGAGGATCTGGGGATGGTCTTCTACTACGACGATACGGTGGGGCTGCGCCAGCTCGGCTTCCTGATCTACAACATCCACGGCTACTTCGACGGACCGTCGGCCAGCAACATCCTCTCCGCCATCGCTGTCAGCCCCGACGAGCGCTTCGCGGCCGTCGGCGGCGCCGACCGCATCGGCGCGATTCACATCGCCCGGTTGGCCTAGCCCCCTTCGTGCGCTTCGTGGTGAAGAGTTGAGCGTTCGGCGTTCAGCGTTCTTTTACGCGGACAGGTGACGAGGAGAACGCTGAACGTTTAACCCCGAACTTTAGAACTCCCGAACTTTAGAACTCCCGAACTTTAACGCTGAACGCTGAAGTTTGTCCCAACTGGCAGGGCCAGGCGATGGCAGCCCCGAGGCCGATGCCGTCGGGGAGCTCCAGCGTCCCGTCCGCGCCGTAGACCACGCCGCCGATGACCGGGTCGTCCGCCAGCATCAGCGCCGTGTCGAAATCGCACCAGGCGACACAGGGGGACGACAGCGCCAGATGGGCCGATGCCGTGAGCCCGAGCCGGGACTCGACAAAGCCGCCGATTTGAACCTTCAGTCCGGCCTGCTCCGCCAGCCGCAGCATCTCCCGGGCATGGTATAGACCGCCCGACTTGCCCAGCTTGATGTTCATGCAGTCGCAGGCGCCCAGATCGATCAGCCGCGCCATGTCGTGGGGGTCGCAGCAGGATTCGTCGGCCATGATCGGGACGGCGCTCGCCGCCCTGACCTTCGCGAGATTCATGAAATCCCACCGCGGAATCGGCTCTTCGCAGAACTCGATGTTCATCCCGTCGAGCTGTGCGAGGATCTGAATCGCCGTCTTCAGGCTCCAGCCCTGGTTGGCGTCCAGCCGGAGCGGAATGCCGGGCCCCACGGCCTTCCTGATTTCACGGATCCGGCACAGGTCATCGTCCCGAGTCCCCCCCAGCTTGATCTTGATGGCGGGGAAACCGCGATTCATGATGTCGACGGCGTCGGCGACCATGTCCGCCACGTCGCCCAGGCTGACGGTATAGTCGGTGACGAGGACGTTGTTTTCGTGGCCGCCGAGCAAGGCATAGAGCGGCAACCCGGCCGACTGGGCGGCCAAGTCATGCAGGGCGATATCGAAGGCGCTTTTGATGGAGCTGTTGCCATAGATGGCGGCA
>JAAYZJ010000397.1 GCA_012514915.1 Lentisphaerota bacterium
CCCGAGTTGGCGTTGAGCGCCAGGGCATGGCGCGTCCGGTCGTCCTCCTTGTCCTGGCGGGTCTTCTCGTGTTTGCGGATGATGTCGGCGGCGTAGTCGTCGATGTGGCAGCAGGCGACGATGCCCGTCTGGCTGTGGCGGCCCATGATCTGGCGGTAGACGTAGTAGCGCTCCCCCTCCTCGCGGACGAGGCGTCCGCGGCCGACAAGATCGCGGAGGGCGGCCGCTCCCCGGGCATAGACGGCATCGGCGTGCGGGTCGGTGCCGTCGGGGAGGTCGATCTCGGGGCGCGAGACGTGGAGGAAGCTGTCGGGATTGCCGGCGGCCAGGGCGCGGGCCTCGGCGGTATCGACGACATCGTACGGCACGGAGGCCAGCCGGGCGGCGACGGCGGGGTCGGGACGGAGGGCGGCAAAGGGCTTGATCTTCATGACGCAAGCCTACCTAAACGAGGGCAGCGATGCAAGTGTGCCGCGAAGCACTTGTGAAAAGGTTTGGATAGACAGGTATCCCCAAATATGGGACGCTTCACCCTGCATCCGGCGCGGTACGGTTTGGCTCCTGCCGGCGCGGGGCGACAACGACAGCAATCGAGGGCGATCATGGCGAAACGGTCCTACACATCCTTCAGCGGCATCTACCCGCATCTCGCGGTCACCAATGACTGGCACTCGGAATGCGGCATCGGCACGGTCGTGTGGTATGCCGGCCGCCTCTACTGGATCACCTATCCAGCCAGCGGGCCCAGGGGTGGCGGGGCGAAGCTCTACAGCACCGACGAGTCGCTCGCGCTGCACGTGCATCCTGAAAGCGTGGGAGGCACGCACGCCAACCGCCATATCCACCCGGCGACCGGCAAGCTCGTCATCGGTCTGCATGTGATCGCGCCCGACGGCACGGTGGCGTCCTTCGACCCGGCGCGGCTCTTCGGTCGCATCACGGGCACGGGCGACTCGCTGCACGATCCGGCGGAGTGGGTCTACATCAACACCATGGAAGACGGCTTCTACGAGGCGAACGTCAACACCCTCGCGGTCCGGCGCCTGCGCCGCGACATCATCTCGGCGATGTCCAGCCGCGACGCGCGGCTGGCCGCCGCGCGGGAGAAGCTCTTCGGCGACCACGGCAAGGGTGGCTACACCGCGCAGGGCGTCTTTATCCGCACCAACAACGCCCACCTGGGCCTCCTCGCGGAGTGGGACGGCAGGGGCGATGCCCAGCAGCGGTCGAGCTGGCGTGTGATCGACCGCAACAAGTACACCGAAGTCACCGGCCCCGGCGGCATCCGGGGGCCGCGCGCGGTCACCGATCCCGTTTGGGCGCTGGGATGGGACGACAAGTCGGTGCTGTTGAATGTCCGCGCGGCCGGCGCATGGACCCGCCTGCGCCTGCCGAAGGCCAGCTACACCCAGGACGCCGACCATGGCTGGTATACCGAATGGCCCCGCATCCGCGAGTTCGCGCCCGGCCGCTATCTGATGTGCATGCACGGCATGTTCTACGATTTCCCCGGCCAGTTCACGCCGCTCCAGAAGAACGGCATCCGCCCGCTCTGCCGCCATCTCAAGATGATTTCGGACTGGGAGGGGTTCCGCGACGAGCTCGTTTTCGCCTGTAACGATGCGTCTCCCTTCGATAATCCACAATGCGGTCAGCAGTCGTCCAACCTCTGGTTCACGTCCTACGAGAACCTGCGCGCCCTGAGCGAGCCGCTCGGGTTCGGCGGCGTCTGGTCGCGCGAGAATGTCTTCTGCAACGAACCGTCCGAGCCCTTCTTCGTTGGCGGTTTCGATCAGCGCACGCTGCATCTCGTCAACGGCGACGGGAGCGGCGCCGACTTCCGCATTGAATGCGACAAGGATGGCTGGGGCACATGGGTGCCGTGCCAGACCGTGCGCGTGCCGGCCAACAACGGGTACCGCCAAGTCGCCCTCGAACTGCCGGAAGGCGCCGAATGGGTGCGGATCGTCCTCGAGATCGATGTCACTGCGTGCAGTGCCTTTTTCCACCTTCGGATGGGCGGAGACGTGGCGGTCGATGAAACGC
>JAAYZJ010000398.1 GCA_012514915.1 Lentisphaerota bacterium
AAAACGCTTCGATGCGCGGTGTCGACCGGTTCACCACCAGCAGACAGGGCAAGGCCCCGCAAAGATGCCGCGTAACCAGGAAGGCGCTTGCGATCGTGTAAAACAGGGTGTCGATCCGGTCGTCGTCCCAGAAAAAATAGGCCAGCGCCGTCACGTTCGCGGTGTCTGGCGCACGAACCGCCCGGCCGGACAGAAGCGGGATGATCGTCCGCTGCCATTGCGCCAACGCCGAAACGCTCACGTGAGATTCCTTTGCTTCATGGGGTGTTCAGTGTAATATTGTTTCATTTTGAGGGCAATGTTTTATGGGATTGCACATGAAGAGCATGCTGGTCACCGGCGGCGCGGGATTCATCGGGTCGCATGTCGCCGAGGCGTTGGTCCGGGCGGGACATCAAGTCGTTGTTCTTGACGACCTGTCGGGCGGCCGCGAGGCGAACGTTCCCCAGGGATGTTCCTTCGTGCGGGGCTCGGTGACCGACCCCGCGCTGGTGGACAAGCTCTTCGCCCGGCACCGGTTCTCGTTTGTCTTCCACCTGGCGGCCTACGCGGCGGAGGGGCTGAGCCATTTCATCAAGCGGTTCAACTACGAAAACAACCTGATCGGCAGCGTGAATCTCATCAACGCATCTGTCAACACGGGATCGGTGGAGTGTTTTGTCTTCACCTCATCCATCGCGGTCTACGGGCGCAACCAGGTTCCCATGGTCGAATCGTTGACACCCCAGCCGGAGGATCCCTACGGCATTGCCAAGTATGCGGTCGAGCTGGATCTGCGCGAGGCCCGAGAGATGTTCGGTCTCAATTACACGATCTTCCGGCCGCACAATGTCTACGGCGAACGCCAGAACATCGGCGATCCCTACCGCAATGTGATCGGCATTTTCATGCGCCAGATCCTGCAGGGCCAGCCATTGACGATTTTTGGCGATGGGCGGCAAATGCGCGCGTTCAGCCACATCGACGACGTCGCGCCGGTCATCGCGGCCTGCATCGAACGGCCGACCACTTGGAACGACGTCTACAACATCGGCGCGGATCATCCCTGGACCGTCCTGGACCTGGCGCACCGCGTGTGCGCGGCCATGGGACAGACGACGCCGAACATCCACCATGCCGAAGCGCGCAACGAAGTTCAGGTCGCCTACTCCAGCCATGAGAAGATCAAGAAGGTCTTCGGCGACTTGCTGAAGAATGTCCCGCTCGACGAGGGAATTGCCCGGATGGCCGAATGGGTCAGGCGGACGCACGTTCTTCCCGTGAGCCCCTTTAAGAATATCGAGGTTCGCAAGAACCTGCCGCCCGCCTGGCAGGCCCTGGCGACGTGACCACCGACAGCGGCGCGGCGGCGCGGCGTAACACGCCGGCGTGCAGGCGCGCGCCCCTGCGGAACCCGTGAAGGATCAACAATGGCACTGTTGCACACGCATTTTCATTCCGCCGCCCTGGGCATGCAGATGGCCATGGACGTCATTCTGCCGCAGCAGCCAACCGTGGCCGAACTGCCGGTTCTGTGGCTCCTGCACGGGCTTTCGGACGACCACACCATCTGGCAGCGGCGGACGAACATCGAGCGGTATGCCGAAGGCCTCGACCTGGCGGTCGTGATGCCCGGCGTGCACCGCAGCTTCTACTGCGACATGCGGCACGGGCTCGCCTATGAGCGCTACATCGCCGAGGAACTCCCCGCCATCGTCCGCCGCCTGTTCCACATCTCGTCCCGGCGCGAGGATACCTTCGTGGCGGGCCTGTCGATGGGGGGCTACGGCGCCTTCAAACTGGCCCTCGCCTA
>JAAYZJ010000399.1 GCA_012514915.1 Lentisphaerota bacterium
ACCAGCCGATCTTCCGCATCGGCTGACCTCCGGCCGGGCGGGCCGCGCCGGCATGTAAAGAAAGTTTGACATCGCTCCAAAGGCGGATGTAAGTTGTTTTTTACATTCCCTGCGTGGAGTTTCCGATGGACTTGCGCCGCCTCGCCTTGCCCATGCTGCTCGCCGCCGCCGGACTTGGTCTCTGGATGCTGCTCGCCGGCGCGGAGTCCCTGTTCGGCCTGGACCTCGGCTCCATCGGATTCGCCGTGCTGGTGCTGTCGGCCTGGGGCGCGCTCCACGGGGTCTGGCGGCTGTCGCTGACCGACGCCGAGCTGCAGGTCTCGCCCGCGGAATGGAAGGCGTGGATCGGCACCGCCTTCATGGCCGCGGCGGTGGCCTATTTCGTCGCCCGCATGCATGTGTTCCAGACCCCGAACCTCGCCGACAGTCCCGAGGCGCAGCAGGTGGGCCGCAACCTGGTGATGCTGCTGGTGGCGTGGACCGTGCTGTCGTCCACCGTCGGCAGGCGCTGGAAGGACCGCGTCCAGGAGGACGAGCGCGACCGCGAGATCGAGCGCGAAGCCGCCGGCTGGTCCCGCCATGCGGTCACCGGGATGATCGTGGTCCTGGCCGTGCTGCTGGGCATCTCGCCCGCCGACCGCCTGCAGTGGGCCAGCTTGCCGATGATCGCCAACCTGCTGGTGCTGGTCCTGATGGTCGGTTGCCTGGTCGACAACGGCGCCAGCGCCGTGCGCCACTGGCTGGACCGGCGCTGAGCCGCGTGGCGCGCACCGCGGTCACAAACCACATCCGCCGCCTGCGCCAGGAGCGCACGGGGATGACGCAGGAAGCGCTGGCCCAGACCTGCCAGGTCACCCGCCAGACCATCATCGCGCTCGAGGCCGGCCGCTATGCGCCGTCGCTGGAACTGGCGTTCCGCATCGCGCACGCGCTGGGCGCGCCGCTGGCCGAGGTCTTCGAGTGGGATCCGGCGTCGGCCGCGTGAGCCGCGGCCACGGGCTCAGGCGGCGGCCACCCGCACCATGCGGTCCATCAGGTGCTCGACGATCGCGTCCATGTCGCCGCAGCGGCCCATGTGCACCGTCGAGGTCTGGATGATCGCGCTGCGCCGCGCGGTCAGCCAATGGAAGCGGGCGCGCTGGGGCAGCAGGCCGATCGGCCCGGCGCCCGGGCCGCCGGCGCAGATGCGCTGCATCGCCTCGAGGTGGCGCCGCAGCGTGGCCAGGTCCACGCGCGGGTCGAGCGCACGCAGCCGCGCTTCGTCCAGTTCGACCGCGGCCTTGAGGTAGCCGGTCTTCTCGCAGGACACGATCACGCCCACGTTCATGAACTCGCCGCGCTCGACGCGCGGGACCACGCGGATCACCGCATAGTCGTAGCTGTCATGCGCGCGCACGTTCGGCCTCCTCGACGAAGGCGTGCGGCAGCGCCAGGCGCTGCTGCAGGTAGCTGGCGTAGGCGGCGCGCTGCTGCCCGGGCGTGCCGAAGGCATCGGGGCCGTCCAGCCAGACGTCCGGGATCCACGACACGATCTCGGCGATCCGGTCGTCCGGCAGCCGCGCGCTGAGCACCCGGTCGGCCTGCGCCAGCCCGGTGGCCAGCGGCAGCAGCACGTGGTCGCGGATGAGCGGGAAGGGCTTGCCGGCGCCCGAGGTGTCCCCGTTCCAGCCGTGGTGGAAATAGAGCGATGCGCCGTGGTCGATCAGCTTCAGTTCGCCGTGCCAGACCAGCAGGTTGGGGTTGCGGGCGCTGCGGTCGACGTTGCTGGTGTAGGCGTCGAGCCAGACGATGTCCGAAGCCAGCTGCGACGAAGGCTGCTCGGCCACCGGGTCGAAGTTGGCGGCGCCGGGCAGGTAGTCGAGCGCCAGGTTCAGGCCGCCGCTGGCACGGATCAGCTCCTGGATCTCGGGGTCGCCCTCGGTGCGGGCAAGCTCCGGGTCCAGTTCCATGAACACGATCTCGGGCACGGGCAGGCCCAGGGCGCGGGCGATTTCGCCGGTGATCAGCTCCGCCACCAGGGCACGCGGCCCCTGGCCGGCGCCGCGGAACTTGAGCACGTACATGCCGTCGTCGTCGGCCTCGACGATCGCGGGCATGGAGCCGCCTTCGCGCAGGGGCGTGACGTAGCGGGTGGCGGTGACGGTGCGCGGCATCGGGCAAGGATAACGTCCGGCGGCGGCAGGGCGAGATGCGGGCGCGGGGGCTGGACACGGGGCGGGCGCCGGGGCGGTCCTTTCGGCAGTGTCCGGGTTCCCGCGGGCGGCGTAGTCTGGCGCGAATGTCCCGCGTAGCCGCTCTGGCCGACGCGCGTTCACTCCTTCAGCCGATCGAGCCGTATCCGAATGAGCCAAGCGCCCAGCCCCCAGGCCCGCCCGTCGCGCAGCCTGTTCCGCACCAAGTCCATCGAGCAGACCATCGCCGACGCCGCCGAGCCCGGCCGCGAGCTCAAGCGTTCGCTCACCGCCTGGGACCTGATGATCCTGGGCGTGGCGGTGGCCGTGGGCGCGGGCATCTTCTCGGTGG